>JAGRBF010000536.1 GCA_020434205.1 Calditrichota bacterium
TGCCGGGGAATCCCCTGTTGCTCCTTGATAACGGTCCGCAGGGCATCGCTGCGATCCACCAGCATCTGAAAGGCTTCCCGGAACGCCTCCCTGTCCAATTCGCCGCGGATACGAAAGGCCAGGGCCATGTTGTAGAGCGGCACATCCGGGTTCAGCTTCTGACCGGTCCAGATCAGAAACTGGCTGTGGGTGAGGTTGGAGCGCTCAAAAATGGCGTCCGGAACCACACCGCCGTTGACGAAATCTTTCAACTTAAGTCCTGCAATGCCCTGCCGGATTCAGGTGGTTAGGGTCTTGAAGGCACCTCAGAAGTTGTAGCTTACCCCCAATTGCAGATTGCGGGGATTCCCCGGGGTAAAGTGGATTTCCGAGACGGGATCGGCCTCGCCGCGCAACCGCGATTCGGTGTCGAACTGCGCCTCGTTCCACTCGGTATCGAGGAGATTCTCCAGGGCCGCAATCAGCTTGATCCGGCCAAGCCGATAGCCCATGGAGAGATTTACTAAGGTATAACCTTTGGCAATTACACTATTGTCTTCATTGGCAGGACGATCGTTAACCCGGCGAAAGCGCAAGGCGCCTTCCAGACCGCCGGGGTGTAGGAGGGTCAGCCCGCCGGTGGCGGTCAGCGCCGGGGCCAGGGCGATGTAATCTTCGCCCGCCGGGGCATCCTTAATGCGCCCTTTGGCCAGGTTGACGTCGATGTCCCCCCAGATCCAGGAGGTCAGGCGCATGCGCGCCTCCAGATCCAGCCCGATGCGCCGGGTGGGATCGCTAAGCTCGGTGACCCCGGCATCGCCCACGTAAACGTACTCCCGGTCCAGGTCCAGAAACCAGGCCGCCGCGGACAGGTTGATGCGCTCCATCAGGCGGGTGCGGAAACCGATTTCGCCCCCGATGGCCCGGGGCAGGGTGCCCTCATCCAGCTGATCCGGGTCGAAATTGCGGGCCGCCAGGGTGTCGCGGATCTGGGCGTCGCCCAGACCGTTGCGGCGATACACCCGGGCCAGATCGCTGATGCGCTGGCCAATCACTACGTTGCGGGCGTCGTTGGAATGGAAGCCGCTCCCGGCATTCACGAATAGGTCCAGCGCCGAAGCGGGGCTGAACACCATACTAAGCTTGGGGCTGATGATGCCGTCCTGGGCATAGCCGGAGGCATGGGGGAGACCATTGGCATAACCGGCCACATCCAGGTGATCTTCCACGTTAAAGGTGAAGTAATCCCCCCGCAGACCCACTTGCATGCGAAACCAGTTGGTGGCCACCAACTCTTCCTTAAAACTCAGGAAAAAATTGCGCTCGTAAATATCGGCATCGTTGAGAATCGCCAGCCGCTGGCGGTCGGGACTGCGCCACAGGGAAACGGCGATATTGTCCTGCCGGAAACCCGCGTAAAAAGTGGTGATCCCGGCCCCTTTTCCCAGGGGATGGGAAAAGGTGTAATGGCTGTTCATCCCCATCACCTGGCGCTGATCGGTTTGTTCGATCATGTCGCCCAGACTTTGATCGTCCAGAAAGTAGGTGAAGTTGGAATAGAGCTTGAAGTTGTACTGGGTGGCGTAGCTTTGCAGCATCAGCTCGCTGGCGCCTTTGCCGTGCAGCAGATACTGCAGATTGATATCCTGGCGGCTGGTGGTGCCCCCTTCCAGGTCGTCCAGGGAACCGAAACGGGAGATCAGGCCCTGGTCCACCGCCCGCTGGGGAATTTGCCCGGAGGCGTCCCAGGCGGAGCTGAATGCGCTGGCGGTGAGGATCAGCTTGCTGTTGGAGCTCAGGTGGGTGTGGAATTTTCCGAAGACGTTAAAGCGGTCGAACTGCTGTTCGGCCTCCACCGGCCCGTCGGTTTTGTAAAACTGTCCCGCCACATAGGCGTTCTGATGTTCATCTCCGGTGGGAACCTGAAGCACCGTGGTTATGCGGCTGGTGTTGAAGGCTCCCCCTTCCACCCGAACCGTGTTTTCCTCGATGTGCTCCCGGGTGCGGAAGCGCACCGATCCGGCGGTGGCCAGATTGCCGAACTCCGCGAAATAGGGGCCTTTGTAAACCTCCACCGCCTCGACGACATCGGGAATCAGGTAGTGCAGATCCGCGTAACCTTGCCCGTGGCCGTGGGAAATCATGTTGGTGGGAAC
>JAGRBF010000537.1 GCA_020434205.1 Calditrichota bacterium
AACCCCTTTGGTTTTGTCGAAGGGGGCTTCGATACACCAGAAACAGCCGCCGGCAAAAGTGGCCACTTCCGTTTTGGGTTTGTCCCGGGCAATCAACAAGCCCAGGCCGATTAACAGACCGATCAGCAGCGCGATGGCGAATATGTTCTTCATGATGTTCTCCGTTCTTGAAGTCTTGTTTTCACCCATAATACGCTCAAAATGTGCGGATTTATCCCCCGAAATCTTTGTTTACCCTTTCGTGACAATTTGGTGACCAGAAATGGGTGTAAACGCGCCGCAGGCGCTAGATCTCCCCGGCCATCCTCGCGAAATAATCCCGGGAGACCTTCATAACCCGCGGGGCCAGGAGCAGGGCGGACAGCATGGTGGGAATGGCCATCAGGGCGTAGGAAAAATCGATCAGGTTGATGATGGCATTCAGGGAGGACATCGCCCCCAGCATAATGCTGGCGATGTAAAAATAATTGTAGTAAAACTTCTTGTCGGCGCCGATCAGGAAGGACAGGCACTTGCTGCCGAAGTAGGAATAGGAGAACAGGGAGGTCATCCCGAAAATGAGGATACACAGCAGCAGAATGTACTGCCCGAATCCCGGAAAAGCTTCCCCGAAGGCGTTGGCGGTAAGGGTCACCCCGTTGGCTTCGGTGCTGGACCATACCCCGGTAAAAAGGATCGCCAGGGCGGTCAGGCTGCACACGATCAGGGTGTCGATGGCCGGGCCCATCATGGCCACCAGACCCTCGCGCACCGGCTCGCTGGTTTTGGCGGCCCCGTGGGCCATGGGGGCGGTGCCGATGCCCGCTTCGTTGGAAAAGGCGGCACGCCGCGCCCCCTGGACAATCAATCCTCCCAATGCCCCGCCCAGAATGCTGTCCCCGCGGTAAAACCGGGCGGTAAAAGCGTCGCTGAAGATCAGGTTGATGTAGTGGGGAATCTCCTGAAAATGCATTACCAGGATCACCATCACCGCCCCAAAGTAGATCAGCACCATGGTGGGAACCAGGCGCCCGGCCGCTTTGGCGATGCGGTCCAGTCCGCCCAGAACCACCGTTCCGGTTACCAGGCACAATCCCAGGCCGGTGGCAAAGTTGCTGAAGTGGCCCACCGGCACCCCGTTGGGCACCAGCAGAATGTCCCGCACGGCCTGGGTGAGTTGATTGGCATTGAAAATGGGCAGGCATCCCAGCAGGGCGGCCACGCAGAAAAAAACCGCCAGGGGTTTCCATTTCTGGCCCAGGCCTTCCATAATCACATACATCGGCCCGCCCTGGATGCGCCCCTGGGAATCCTTCCCGCGATACAATACCGCCAGGGTGCAGGTAAAAAACTTGGTGGCCATTCCCACAAAAGCGCTGATCCACATCCAGAAAATGGCCCCCGGCCCGCCGATGGTGATGGCCACCGCCACCCCGGAGATATTGCCCATCCCGATGGTGGCCGCCAGAGCGGTTGACAGCGCCTCAAAGTGATTGATTTCCCCCGGATCGTCGGGATTGTCGTATTTGCCCCTCAGGATATTCAGGGCGTGGCCCAGATACCGGAAGGGCAGGAAACGCGAGAGGAACATAAAAAACAGCCCCCCGCCCATCAGCAAAAAAAGCAGCGGCAAACCCCAGATCCAGCTGGCCGCGGCTACAATGATATTTTCCAGGGTGGCAAAAAGGGAAGGGGTGGAGTTGTTCATGGAACCGCCGGACGATGTTTGGAAGTTTGGGAAAACCTGCCCCGTTTTGCGGTCTCAGGGCCGGGAAAAAGTGTTCCAATTAAGCAAAGTTCGCCCAAAGGGACAAGAAGCGATCGGCGGAAACCCCAAATTAGAGGAGCCTTCCCGGCTGGTGGGGTTCTTGTCCCTGCATTGCGCATTCCGTCCCTGCCTCAATGCTTCCCATCCCAAATGAATTGAAAAAAAATAGCTTTCCCCTAGTTTTCCACCATAGCGCTACCAAAAAGCAAAAAAGAGGAAGTCGCCTCATCCCCGTCTCTTCTCTCCAAATACGGGGGTGAGGTGACCGTTTTTTGCCATCCGATACCCTTAATCGAGGAGAACAACTATGCGAAGATGGCTATGGCTACTATGGGCTGTCCTGGCAATTCCCGCGTTGGGACTGGCGCAGTCCTCCGGGAAAATTGTCGGGTTTGTTCACGATGCTTCCAACGACGAACCCTTGCCGGGGGTGAACATCTCCATTGATGGCACCACCATGGGCAGTGCGTCTGATGTGGACGGCTATTTCGTTATTATTAATGTGCCGGTGGGGATTTACGACCTGCGGGCGGATTTTGTCGGTTATACCGCTCAGGTGCTCAGTGGGATTCGCATCACCGCGGATAAAACCACCGAAGCCAATTTTGGGCTGAAGGAAACGGTGATCGAGGGAGAAACGGTGGTGATTACCGCCGAACGCCCCCTGGTGGAAAAAAACATCACCCAATCCGTCTCCCTGATGACCTCCGAAGAGCTGGTCAATATTCCGGTCCGCAATTTCAACGAATTGCTGGCCACCCAGAACAGCGTGGTTTTTCAGGACAACAACGTCTACATCCGCGGCGGCCGCACCGAAGAAGTCGGCTATTTTCTCGATGGCGCTTCGGCCACGGATCCCCTCACCAATACCCAGGCGGTCTACATTATCCGCGATGCGGTTGAGGAAATCCAGGTTCAGGCGGGTGGCTATACCGCGGAATTCGGCGGGGCCAATTCCGGTATCGTGCGCACCGAATTGAAGAGCGGCGGCCCGGATTACAAAGCCTCCTTCGACTTCCAGACCGATAAATTCGCCGGAGAGGGCGATAAATTTCTGGGCACCTATTCCTATCGAAATCACCTCGGGGTGGCTTCGCTGAGCGGTCCGCTGTTTCACAAAAACCTGCGTTTCTTCCTCGCCGGAGAGAACAATTACGAGGGAGACTTCCAGCGGCGCTTTAGCAAGGGATTTACGTTTGACCAATTGATCGATACCAATCCCAATGCGGATCCCAACAATCCGGATACCGTGAGCCTGGCCTATCCGGACGGTTTTACCCCCTTCAACGAGCAGAATCGCTGGGCGATGAACGGCACCGTTTCCCTGGACCTTTCGCCGCTGCAATTCCGGGTAAGCGGGGTATGGCAAAGCGTCACCACGGACATCAACCGCCAGCCCATGCTACGCATTCTCAACAACCGCAATTTTGCCGACGAAAACAGCAGCCTGCTGCTAACCGGCAAGATCACCCATGTTATTTCCCCCAAAAGCCTCTATGAGGTGAACCTGGGTTATTTTAACTCCTCCCTGGAGCGGGTAGACGATTATTTCGGGGGCGACTGGACCCAGTGGTGGGACAGTCTGGCGGTGTCCAACCACACCGGCGGACGGGTCGAATACGCCAGTCGCTACAGCGATCCGGACGACTACAGTTTCAACGGTTTTCCCTTCGAACGGGATGGCGCGGCCCGCCGCCTTTACCGGGTCGAGAAGGTCAACTACTGGTCCGGCGGGTTGAATTATTTTGGCCAGATCGGGCATCATCACGAGCTTAAAATCGGCGGTGAGGCGCGGCTGTATCAGGTTCGCCATTTCGACATCGACCCGCAGGTGATCAGCCTTCTGGAAACCCAGAACGTCGCCAATTTAAGCGATCTGGACCCCGCCCTGGTGCTCAGCAACGGCAGCGTTAACGCCTATGGCTACGATCATCTCGGCAACGAAAGCGACGAGGAAATCGACTACGGCAACGGGGTCATTTCCCTGGCGCCCAAAAAGCCCATGGACGTGTCCTTTTATATTCAGGACAAAATCGAATACCGGGACCTGGTGATCAATGCCGGTCTGCGCTACGATTACCTCTATACCGACGACCGCGAGCTGGCCAATCCCACCAATCCTGTGGTAGACCGGGAGACCAACTACATCCTGGCTTCCGAATGGATCGAAAAAGACGGCTTCTCGCAAATCAGCCCCCGGCTGGGGGTCTCCTTTCCGGTTAGCGAGGCAACCGTATTTTACCTGCAATACGGCAAATTTGTCCAGAAACCCGAGCTGGACGACCTCTTCTGGGGCAACAGCCGCTACCGCGAGCAAATTGGGGTCGGCGGGAATTTCTACACCAATCCGGTCGGTTTCGGGCTGGATCCGGTGCGCACCACCTCCTACGAAATCGGGTTTCGCCAGCAGCTTTCCAGCGTCGCTGCCCTGGACATTGCGGGATTCTACAAAAACGTGATCGGCCAGGTTCAGGCCAAAACGATTACGGTAGCCCCGGACGCCACCATCAGCAACTACGTTACCCTGGACAACGGCGATTTTTCCACCACCCAGGGGCTGGAATTTGCCCTGACTCTGCGGCGGGTAAACCGGGTGCAGGCCCAGCTGAATTACACCTTCACCAATTCCGAAGGCACCGCCTCCAACGAGTTCGCCAATCTGGGCGCCCTTAACCAGAACAATCCGCTGCCCACCACCATTCAGCCGCTCACCTTTGGGCAGCGCCACGTGGGATCGGTCATTCTCGATGTGCGCAACGGTCCGGAAAACAAGGGATTCTTCCGCAAGGCCGGCGCCAATATGCTGTTCCGTTTCAACAGCGGCCATCC
>JAGRBF010000538.1 GCA_020434205.1 Calditrichota bacterium
TATGGCCGGACAGGGTATCCAGGATGCTCCCCCCGGGCAGGCCGGTGCTGGTGTCCACGGCGGCATCCCAGAGGCGGATTTCTCCGCGATCGTCCGCACTAGCCATCAGGGAACCGCTTCGGTTGAAGTCCACCTCCGTAATGGCCCCGGGATGTCCGCGCAGGGAGCGAACCAGATCGAGATTGGGCAGGGACCAGATCCGCACCACGGAGTCCTGAGCGCCGGCTGCCAGAAAACGATCATCCGGGCTAAAGGCGGCACTCCAGAAGACGCTGTTGCCGGTGCGCAAAACCGCCGGAGGACCGTCCGGAACTCCCGAGCCGTCCAGTTGCCACAGACGCAGGGAGGAGTCCAGAGCGGCGCAAACCAGGCGCCCACCCTGGTGGTCGTAGCGCAATTGCCAGATATCGCCGCGCGGCCCCCCGCTCTCCGGGGTGATGATGGCGCGGGCGCGCAGGCTGTCCGCGGAAAATTCGCCGCTGGTGGAATCGGTCAGGCTGCGGGGGCGATCCCGCAGCAGCAATTCATCCGATACGTCCCACAAAATAATCCGCCGGTCCTTGCCGGAACTGGCCAGGGTTAAGCCGTCCGGACTGAAGGCCACGCTGCGTACCGTATTGGTGTGTCCCTTCAGAATGCCCAGCAAACTATCCCCGGAAGCATCCCGGGTTAGCCCCTCGCCGCGGCTCTCCCCGATATGCCAGATGCGCACCGTGCTGTCCTTGGAAGCAGAGGCCAGCCAGGGAAGGGTGGGATGGAAACTCAGGTCGGTGATCTCCTGCTCATGCCCGGCAAAGGACAGCAACTCCCGGGCACTGTTCACCTCGCAAACCCGCACCAGCCCGTCCGTGCAGCCAAGGGCCATCAGGCTGCCATCGGGACTGAACTCGACATCGTTGATGCCGGCCAGGGCACCGGGAGAGGACCAGAGCTGGTTGTAAATGCCCGCGGATATACCCTGGCGAATCAGACGGCCCTGAGAGATATTGAGGGTTTTGGAGGGGTCGATATCCCGCCCCAGGGCGGCCAGGGTGTACAGCCAGGACTGCTGCAGCTCCCGGGTATCCTGGCTTTCGATGGGACGCCCCGCTTTTTCCTCCAGCTGGTTGGCCTTGGAAAAGTTGTCGTCGTAATACTTCAGGGCTTTGACCTGGAAAAGGTAAATGAGGGCCAGGATCAGCAGAGAGGATATCACCGACAGAACCCCGATGGTGATGCGCCGCCGCCAGATGCGGGCCCGCTCCCGGGCGTGCAGACTGCTTTCCACCAGGGTGCGCTCGGCATCGTTCATCCAGTTGTTGGGCTGTTGAAGGTCCAGGGCCAGGATGTCCAGACGGGGGTCGTCTTCTTTGATCAGATTGCCGGAATGGGGTTTGAGGGCGTATTGGCGAGCCTGATCGTAGAGGCGGTTGCGCATGATCAGGCGATCCTCACCCACCCGGGAAACCCAGCGCCACAGCACTTTCCAGCTTCGCACCAGCTCCGGGTAAGCCAGGGTTACCCCCTCCGCCTGACGCACCACCAAACGGGCATCGGTCAGCATGTCCAGAATATCTTCCCGGCGGCGATTGGTCTGGGCCTCCCGGAAAACCAGCTCCCGATAGCTCACCGGGCGCCCGGAGGGCTCACCGCCGTCCAGGGCCACCATCCGCAGCATCACCTTCTCCATGGTGTCCTGGTAATAAAAGGACTGGGAAATCCTGACCAGCTTTTGCACCATGGCGTCCTGGGCGGCCGGACCTGCCGGGCCCGGGTAATACGGGGCCAGAGGCCGCTCCAGGGCCTTGCGGAATTCGACCCGGCTCTCGAAGAGCACGTTGCGAAGGTCATCCAGGGCGCCCAGAATATGGGATTCCACCCCCTGGCTTTCCAGAATCTTAAAGACCGAACCATTGATGACGTAGTATCCGTCCAGACTGCCGGTCGCTTCTTCCAGAATGGTGTCCGAAAAGCGGCCGGCCTGATCGGCAACTGCGACGATAGCCTCCAGCCTGGCCGGCGCGAAAGGCCGGGCATGGGCGGCTTCCAGGGCTTTTACCAAGGCTTCGCGGTTGGGGAAAAACCGGTCGTTTACCTCGGCGATCTGCATTTTTTCGGCTTCGGAAAGGTCCGCATCGATGGCGGCGCTGTCCCGGGCGGAAAGCACAAAACCGGCGTGGCGGGCCACAGCCTCCAGAAATTTTCGCCGGTTGATGTATTCTTCATACAATAATTTTTCCAGACTTTGGCCGCTGGCGGGATGCAAACCTGCCGCCACCAATCGCTCCAGAACTTCGGGGGTCAGGCGGAAACTCTGCTGAAGGGCTTTTTCATAAATGTTCCGGGCTCGCTGCCTTACCATGCCGGACACCCCGCCCATGGCCAGATAATCTCTGCCGGTGAGGGCGCGATCCTCCCGGCCGCTTTGTTCGTACTCCCCGTAAAGATCAGCCAGGGTAACGGAAAGCAGGGGCAGGGCCCCGGGGCTCCGGTAAACCTCCTGAACCAGTTGATCCACCAGTTCCGGGGGGTCAAAGATCAGCACTTCCTGCACGGTGGGCATCACCACCGCCTCTTTCATCTCTTCGAGGGTCATGGGCGGAACCGGGAACTCCGCTCCCTTCAGAAAGGGCGCCAGCGGCCCTTCCTTCAACAGGCTCTTCCGGGCATCGCCCACCGTTAGCACCAGGCGGAAGTGCTCGGGACCGGCTTCTTCGAGAAGGGTAACCAGATTTTCCTGAAATCGCCGCCGCAGGTCCTCGTCTTCGCAATCGCTGTAGAGATTATCCCACTGGTCTGCCTGCAGCACATAACGATCCTGCTTGAGGGCGTTGATCAACCGCGGGGGAATTCCCTCGGCGGGCCCCAGGGGGGTCTCCAGAAAGGGTTTGCTTTCGATCTCGTGGAGCAAGTGCTCTTCCCAGCTGCCAAAGGTGGCGTGGTATCCGCTGATGTGCCGGAAAACCGAAAGCATGTAGTCGGCCCCGAGATAACGCTGCCCCTTCATGGTCTTCAATTTTTCGGTGAAGCGGGCAGGCAGTCCCAATCCGGCCAGCTTTTCGGCGCCCCCGTCGGTGATCTCCCAGATCCTGAGCTGGTTGAAAACCGCGTTTAAACCGGCCACCGGATCCCGGTTCACCCGCAGGGGGGGGAGAATTTTCCACAGGGCTTCGGCCAGGCGCGGACTCAGACCGGCAAAGACCAGGGAACTTTTGCCGCTGCCGCTGGGGCCGGAGACCACCGTCATGGGAGCGGATATCACTTTGTTGAAAAGATCCTGAGAAGCTTTTTCGCGGCCGTAAAACAGCTCGCGGTCCCCCAGGGAAAAGGACCTGGCCCCGGGATAAGGGCTGCGGCGGGGACGTGGCGGCAAGTTCAGACGGTGCCGGGGATGAAGGAAGATGAACTCCCCTTTGTTGTGATTGGCCAGGGGGAAAAAGCCGGGGGTCTGGCGCATTTTTTCATCTTCGGCGATGGTGCGCGGTTCCACGGAATTGCGGATGTAAGAGTAAAGCTCTGTGGCGGTGATGACCCCATCCCCTTCCTGATCGTGCTCTACCCGGGCATCGGCGGCGCCGTCCAGCCCGTCGATAAGGGCTTTGGCGAAAGGAGAATGCTGCCGCCCGTCATCATCGGAAACCACCGCGCCGCGGACGTCGGCATCCTTGTTACGCAGAAAATCAAGAGCCTTCTGATCGTAAGCGGCTGAGGTGATCACCTGCCAGGCAGGGTCCTGAACGTAGCGCCAGAAACGCTCCTGGTAGATCACGCCGGGTACGTCAAAGACGATGCCCCGAAAGCCTGTCGACCATTTGAAGGCGCCGGCAAAGCAGCAATCCAGGATCAGCAAGCCGTGCCGACAGGGCAAGGCGTTGAGCATTTGATGGAACTCGTTCATGGAGATCAGGGCGCCGGTATCTCCGGGTTGGGCGTCGGCGGGCACCAGATAGCCATTGGGGCCTTCCTCACTGTCGAGGGCGATGCCGTGGCCGGCGAAGTAGAAGACGACGCGGTCTTCCGCCCCTACGGCTTGTGGGATGGTATCGGTAAGCCATTCCGTGATGGCGGCTTTCTTGGCGTTGAGCAGGGGGGCGTGGACGGTATAAGCGTGTTGCTCTTCCAGCCGCTGAGCGATACCCAGGGCATCGTTGACCGCCGTTTTCAGCGGGGTGATGTGTTCGTAGTCGTTGATACCGATGATGAAGGCGTGGCTTTGCCGGAAGGGGAGTTGGCCGGCTTTTTCGCTTTGGGACATGGGTATGGGTTGTTATTCAATCTTATAGCCTGATAAAGTAAATGTACGTAAAATTAGCAGTTAAGATTCAAAACGATTATCCATGGCACTAATTTCCCGCCAACCGGGTATCCCTCCTTTCCGCCTGGAAGAAAACCGGCAGAGTAGCCCGTACTGCCTTCATCATCAATCGGTTTGCCAGCCTCATGAAGTTCTTCCCGCTCAGCGGCGCCAGCGTGATCAGGCCATGGCCCTGGGTATAACCCGGATTGGCCTGGGTGTAAAAGCGAATGTCGGGATCGTTCTGGTACTTCAGGGGGATATGGATGCAAGGGTCGTTGACCAGCATCTGATCTTTGCGGACAGTGCCCAGCCCCAGGTTGTAGGTTGCGCCGTAGTTTTCCCGTCCAATGTGGTCGATCACCTTTTGGATGTGTTCCGGGTTCTCCTGTTGATGGGTAGGGTAAAATTCTTCCAGCGACTTGGCAAAAACCAAATAAGCCTTATAGGTCAGGGCATCCGCCCAGAAGAAGGTTTCAGAGGAAAGGATTTCACGCCAGAACTTCAGGTACAACCGGGCGCCGGTGGCGGCTATGAGCGATTGGCCGCGATGGGCGGCATCAATTACCGTCTGGCCGAAATAGATGAACAGGTGCTTCTTTCCATCGATCTCCGCCCGGCTGATGCGCAGGCCGGTGAAACCGACGATCTTGCCATTCAGGGTGTAAAAAGAGTAATAGTTGTTTTTCCCGATACGCGCCAGGAAAGATTCTTTGGTATAGTGGTAGTAGTTGCGGTACACGTTCCACATTTCTTCTTTAACAGCGTCGGAGAAGTTATTGGTAACGATGCTGGCCTGGATTTTTTGATTTTTCATTTCCCGAGGTTTTGAACTGTTTTTGTTGTATTGACAGTCCAAAAATGCCCGGAAATCAAGCCATTCGGAATGGGTTGAGGGTGATGTGCAGGGTTGAGCGGGCAATGGGCAGGATTGGGGCGATAAGTGGTTTGGGAGGTGGGTAGGGTGGATACACGGGCTGACAGTTAGTATCCTGTTCAAAACACTTCGATCATCCTCGCCACCGGGCATCCGTAGCCGCTTATTTCAACCCAGTATATCCCTCTGCCAAGCCCCATTTTATCTACTGAAAAAGACTCCGACCAGGCCGCCAGGCCCGCTACCGGAAGTTCTTTTTTAAAGGCCACTTTCCCCGCAATGTCCAGGATGCGCAGGCTCAGTTGCCCCACGGATTGCCGCATTTCTATATCCACCCGGAAAGCCTCGCTCGCCGGATTGGGGGACACGCTTACCGCAAAAGCCTCATTTTCAGCAATTTCTCTCACGGGGGTCAGCGTCGCTTCGGTGATTTCCAGCAATTGATTCACAGGCACGGTTGACAGCGTCGTGTCCGCTCCGCCCAAAAACTCCACCCTGACCTCATCCGCCACCTCTGCATCCCCCAGCCCAAAATGGGCAGTGAGGCTGTTCTGCCCGCAGTAGCCGGATTGGGCGCTGATTTCCCGAAGCTGGGTCACCTCCTGGCCGCCGATGGTGGCCGTGACCCATATTTTAGCGCCGATGGCGGAGCGGTTGGACCGGGTGCCGGCGAGTTTTACTTTCAGCCAGCGGTTGCAGTTGCCGGCGTTCAGGAAAAACTGGTTGCCTTCCAGCGGGGAGCTGTTGGAATTTTTGCAGGTGGCAATGCCGAGGTCGAGGAAGCCGTCGTTGTTTACATCGCCCCAGGCAGCGCCGTAGCTACAGGGCGTAGAGAGGTTTTCGATGCTTTCGAGGTCACGGGTGAAGTGGCCGTGCCCGTCATTTTGGTATAAAAAATTGACGATATTTCCGGTGCAGTAGCCGTTGCTGACAATGAGGTCCAGGTCGCCGTCATTGTCCACGTCACCGAAGTTGGAGCCGTAGGAGCAGCCGCCATCCGTCGCCAGGCCACTGCCTGCCGCCTCGGTAAACACCCCATTTTCATTTAAAAAAAGCTGGTTGTTTTGTTCCGAAAAATAAGCGGCGTTTGCCACAAACAGGTCGAGGTCCCCGTCGTTGTCCACGTCGCCCCAACTGCTGCTCATCGTACTGCGATTGCTTTGGCTCGGTGCTGCGCTGCCGGTGATCTTGGCAAAAACACCGGCGCCGTCGTTTTCGTAGAGGTCGTCAGGTTGATTCTCCTCATTGGAAACGAACAGGTCGAGGTCGCCATCCCCGTCGAAGTCTGTCCAGTTAACGGAGCGGGAGGTATTGGCATCGTTGGACTGAGGGCCATCCGTCACTTTGACGAAAACCCGTCCGCCGTCATTGCGGAAGAGCAGGTTCTTTTTGTTTCCTCCGGAATTCGTCACGTAGAGGTCGAGGTCCCCGTCGTTGTCCATGTCGCCCCAGGAGGCTGTTTCGGAGTAGGCGCCGCCAATGGAAGGGGCTGCGGTAGCGTCGTAGGTGAAAGCGCCGTCTCCATTGCCAAAGTAAAGAAAATTCTTCTCCCCGTACCAGGTCACGGCGAAGGCATCGAGGCTGCCGTCGTTGTCAACATCAGCAAAAGTAGCCCCGTCGAAGGGTTCGACATGGTTGACAATTTCGCCGGAGGTAACTGCTGCAAACTGGCCGCCGGGCCCGCCGTTCAGGTAGAGCAGGTTTTCGGCGCCGCCCTGCGGCCCATTGGTCATGAAAACGTCTTCCCACCCGTCGCCGTTCACGTCCACAAAATTGACGCTGCGGCTATCGGAGGGGGTGGAAACGAGCGCTCCCGTAGTGAGTTTATTCAACAGCCGGGTGATCGGCTCAACGCCAGTTGGGAGCGTGCTCGCCCACGGCCCTCCGTAAGCCCCGATGTCGCCCCGCAGGCCGCAGAGTGAAGGGGAAATTGGATCCAAGCCATCGATTGTGACGTCGGTATCATTTTCATTCGCAGCGTCCACACAGGGAGAAGCGCGAGTGAGGTTGAAAAAAGCCGTATCGGCGAAAAGGGGGGGCAGGTCAAAATTCCCCTGCCCGGTATAACCTCCCTGGATATCGGAAAATTCAGCCGTGACCACTCCGCCAAACAATTTGGCGATGGGCCCGCCGGTGGCCTGCGTATTGCCCCAAATAATGTTGTTGCGGGTTTCGAGTTTGATCGAAAACACAAAAATGCCGCCGCCCTTGCCGCCGTAGCTGCCTGTCCCCATGCACTTGTTATGGACGATGGTATTGTTGAAAACCTCCACAACTGTTTGGGTATTGGCGCCGGTAAACCAAAGCCCCGCCCCGCCAAAATCCTGGCCGCCTTCATTATAGCTGACCACGTTGTTGTAAATCCGGCCGGTGCAGTAGTTGAGCACGATGCCGCCGCCGTAGCGCCCTGCGTTGTGGTGTATCCAGTTGTTGCGGATGACCGGGCCGCCATCGCCGCAACGGATGCCGCCGCCGCCGTTGGAGACCACCGCCGTGGTGTTCGTGATCACGTTGTCCCGGATGATATTGAACTGGATGACAGGCGATGTGCCTTCCGTCAGGATGCCCCCGCCTTCGGTGAAGATGCCTGCCCCGTGCGGATCGAGCCAGCGGGCGCCTTTTCCACCGGTGAGCGTAAAGCCCTGCACCACCGTCGAGGGGCTTTCCCCGTCGACGATGAGGATGCAACTGGCCGTATCGGGGTGGGCAGGAAGGCTGCCGTTGATGATCGTACCCGCGATGTCCTCTGCCGAACCGCCCATGAAAAACCGGCTGGTCAGCACGATGCTCTTGCCATTGAACCGGAGGTTCTCAAAATATTCGCCCGGCTGCACGAGTACGGTGTCGCCATCGCTGGAAGCGTCGATCGCCGCCTGGATGGTTGGGTAATCAGCAGGTACGTTAAGGGTTTGGGCATGAAGGTTTTGAGAGAAAATAAAAAGGAGGAGGATAGCGGGTAGCGGGTTTTTCATGGTAAAATGCTTAATTATGGTGGTTTTAATCAGGTATTTCGGTTTTAGGGTGTTGCGGTATTACGGTCCCGAATACTGCAAAGTCATAACACCTATATTGTATGGAATAAAACTACCTTCCCTTCCCTACA
>JAGRBF010000057.1 GCA_020434205.1 Calditrichota bacterium
GCGCGCCTGGCCGCCGAAAAATTCGGCAGCAAACACCACGAAATGACCATCACCGCCGACGATTTTATGGCCTTCCTGCCGCGCTACGTCTGGCACATGGAAGAGCCGGTTAACGAAGCTCCCGCGGTGGCCCTCTATTACGTCTCCAAACTGGCTTCCGAACATGTTAAGGTGGTGATCTCCGGAGAAGGCGGGGACGAAGCCTTTGCCGGCTATCCCCATTACCGCTATTTTTCCATGCTGGAGCAGATCAAAAATACCGCCGGTCCCCTGAAAACGGTGCTGCCCGGGGTTTTCCAGGGTCTCAGTCACCTGCCCAAACTGGGGAATTTCACCAAATACGCCCCCCTTGCCAATTTACCGATGAGTCAGTATTATTGGGGGAAAACGGCCAATCCGCACGCCTATTTCAACCGTATTAAGGATAAACTTTACAGCGAAGATTTCCGCGAGGCGATTAACGGGACGGCCAATGCCGCCGCCACCGCCCGGGCTTATATGGCGCGCGTCCAGCACCAGCCGGTGCTCAACCGCCTGCTGTATGTAGACAGCAAAACCTGGCTGCCGGACGATCTGCTGATCAAGGCCGATAAAATTACCATGGCCAATTCCATCGAACTGCGGGTGCCTTTTCTGGACCATAAGGTCCTGGAATTTGCCGCCCGCCTGCCGGTAGATTTCAAAATGAACGGCGCTGAGACCAAATACACCTTGAAACAGCTTTTCAAAAACCGCATACCGCCGGAGATTCTCAATCGCCCCAAAGCGGGATTCCCGGTTCCCGATGCCTACTGGTATCGCCACGAGCTGAAGCACGTTCCCGGCGAAATTTTGCTGGACAGCCGGGCCGTTAGCCGCGGGTATTTCCGGACCAGCGAAATCGAACGGCTGATCAAGGGACATCAGTCCGGAACCGACTACGGCCATGAAATTTTTTCGCTGATCGT
This sequence comes from Calditrichota bacterium, assembly GCA_020434205.1. Taxonomy (GTDB): domain Bacteria; phylum Calditrichota; class Calditrichia; order RBG-13-44-9; family J075; genus JAGRBF01. The sequence continues at coordinate 948 of JAGRBF010000057.1, forward strand.
GCTGGAGCTCTGGCATCGTCAGTTTGTTGATCAGGATGTGAGGAACATTCCCCAATGACGGAATTCGGCGGAAGTGATATTGCCAATATTACCCTGCTAAGCCCGGTCGCTTTAGGGTTAACCATTATCGCGGGAATTCTGATACTTTCCCTGCCCAGGCGATATGCGCTCATTCCGCTGCTGGTAATCACCTGCTACATTACCCTCGGACAACGCCTGGTTATCGGCGGCCTGGACTTCACCATGATGCGCCTGCTGATTATGGTTGGCTGGCTGCGCATATTTGTGAAGGGGGAAAACTACCCTTTTCAATGGAATCAGATGGACACCGTAATCGTGGTGTGGATGGTGGTAAAGGCGATTGCTTTTACCCTGCTCTGGGGCACGGTGGGCGCTTTCATTCAGCGCCTGGGCAACAGCCTGGACGTGCTGGGATTTTACTTCCTGTGCCGCTATATGATCACCGATCTGGAGGACATCAAAACCATTTTGTTCACCATCCCGCTAATCCTGCTGCCCCTGGCGGTGTTCATGTTCATCGAAAAAGGTTCGGGACGCAACTTATTCTCGGTGTTCGGGGGAGTCCCGGAAATGACCTCGGTCCGCTACGGCAAGGTGCGCGCCCAGGGCCCCTTCCGCCATGCCATCCTGGCCGGCACCATGGGGGCCATCTTCTTCCCCATCTGCATAGCGATGACCTTTCAGAAGGGTAAGTGGATTTGGGTGGGCATTCTGGGGGCGCTCAGTTCCATGGTCATTGTCTATTCCAGCTCTTCCAGCGGTCCCCTGCTAGCCCTGATGAGCACGTTCGTGGGATTGGGATACTGGTTTTTGCGGGATTATACCCGCCACACCCGCTGGTTTATTCTGGGCACCCTGGTGATTCTGCACATGGTGATGAAAGCGCCGGTGTGGTTTCTGTTTGCCAAAATCGCCGACCTCACCGGGGGAACGGGCTGGCACCGTTCCTACCTGATCGACCGCGCCATCGCCAATTTCTGGAGCTGGGCGGCGGTGGGAACCCGCTCTACCGCCAACTGGGGCTATTACCTGTTCGACGTCACCAACGGCTATCTCACCGAAGGGGTGGACGGGGGAATCCTGACCATGTTTCTCTTTATCCTGCTGATCAGCGTGGCCTTCAAGTTTGTGGGGATGACCGTCCAGGCCCTCAACGGATTTCCCTTTGATCTGCGCTTTCTGATCTGGTCTCTGGGGGTCAGCATGCTGGCCCACGCCGTATCCCTGCTGTCGGTTTCCTTTTTCGACCAGTCCAACGCCTTCTGGATCCTGGATCTGGTGATGATCGCCCCGTTGATCAGCCTGGTGTATATCCGCATCGACCACACCCGGGTGATGCCGGCCCGGGTGGCGGCGGAAATGGAAAAGAGCGAAGAGCTGCCCGAGGAACTGCTGCAGCCGGTCTACCGGATCGTCAAACCGGATGTCGGGGCGTTTACCGGATAAACTTTGCCACATAAAAAGTTACCACAGGAACGGGCGGGTTGAGACCTGCCCCAATGACAGGGAGTTAGCATCCATGCCGACCATCAGTATTGGTCTGCCGGTTTACAATGGCGAAAACTATATCCGGGAAGCGATCGACTCGGTTCTGGGACAAAGCTATCGCGATTTCGAACTGGTGATTTGCGACAACCATTCCAGCGACGCCACACAGGAAATTTGTGAGGATTACGCAGCGCGGGATCCCCGGGTGCGGTATTTCCGCAACGAAAAAAATCTGGGAGCGGCTCCCAACTACAACCGCACCTTCGAGCTGAGCAGCGGCACCTTTTTCAAATGGCTGGGCCACGACGACGTCCTGGCGGACGGTTATCTGGAGAAATGCCTGGCCCCCCTTCTCGAACATGCTGACGTGGTAATGGCCTTTCCCGGATTGACCTATATCGACGGCGAGGGAGCGGTTATCCGCCATCAGAACCGCCCCGATTTCGGGATGATGGCCGAGCTGCCCGGCGAACGCACCCGCCAGTTTATCGATCATCAAAAAGCCGGAGATGATGTTTTCTGGTCGGTTTTCGGGCTGATTCGCCGGGAAGCCCTGGGCAAAACCCATTTGATCGCCAGCTACAACGCCTCCGACCAGGTATTGCTGATGGAACTGCTGCTGCAGGGGAAATTTTATCAGGTGCCGGAACATCTCTATTTACGCAGGGAACACCACAACGCCTCAATGACCCGCCACAAATCCGAGGCGGAGCGCCTGAAGTGGTTCGACACCTCCCTGCGCAAAAAGCTGATATTCACGCACTGGAACCTTCTCTTCAAACATTTTAAAGCGATCCGGGAATTTAAACCCCGGGACAGCCTGACCTGCTATCTGCAAATCTGCCGGCGCTTTTTCCTGCGGGAATGGAGAACCATGGGAGGGGAGATCAAGTTGATCGCCAAACAATTAATTGGTATCGGGAGAGCCTGATGATCCGACGGATAAAACTTCTGATTAGCATTCCGGTGGCCGTGTGGGATTGGCAGGTGCGGCTGGCCAGGAAACTTTTCCGACAACCCGGCCCCGGCACCTGCGTCATTTTGTATTACCATCATATCGATGCCAAAGACCGCGCCAATTTTGCCCGGCAAATGGACGACGTGATTCGCTTTACCCGGCCCCTTTCCATCACCGAATACGACAAGCTGAGCCCCGGCAGGCATCACGCCATCATCACCTTCGACGACGGCTTCCGCTCGGTTTTCGACAATGCCACCCCTATTCTGCAGGACCGCAAAATTCCCTATACCGTTTTTATTCCCACCGGCTTCCTGGGCGACAATCCCAACTGGATCAACAGCAGCGAATACCGCAACAAAACCGGGGGGGTTATCAGTCCCGAGGAGCTGCGGGAGCTCAATCAGGACGACAAACTCCTGCAAATCGGCTCGCACAGCGTTTCCCATCCCCAGATGCCGGATATTTCCCCGGAAAAAGCCCATGAGGAGCTGAAGAAGTCCAAGGAAACCCTGGAGAACATCCTCAAGGAAGACGTGACCTTCTTCAGCTTCCCGCACGGGGAACACAACGAAGAGCTCCTCAAACTGGCCCGGTCGGTCGGGTATGAAAAGGTTTTTACCGTCGAACCCACCCTGCTCTATAAAACCAACCAGTATGCCTACGGCCGGGTAAACGTGGAGCCTTACGACAGCAAATGGGAATTTCGCCTCAAGCTGCTGGGCGCCTACCGCTGGATGCCCCTGGCCAGCCTTCTCAAACGCAAGCTGATCGGCAAAAGCCGCAAGGCCCTGGCCGGACTCCTGCTCTATCAGGGCGGCAGCGAAACCTTTTTTATGGTGCCCGGACCGGAAGTAACCGGCTGGCTCTCGCTCATCTTCCCCTTTTTCTAAACCCTCAGGTATTATGTCCCTTTCTCTTGATTCCGGAGATCTCCGGGTCCGGGTCGACCAAACCGACCCCGCCCAATGGGATCTCCTCCTGGATTTGTTCAAAGACGCCAGTATCTATCAATCCCGCCCCTACGGCGAAGTGCGGTGGGGAAAGGCGCAATTGAGCCGCATGGTTCTGGAACATCAGGACCAGCCGGTGGCGATCGCCCAGCTCCGGATCGTCAAGGTGCCCATGGTAAAAGCCGGGATTGCCTACCTGCGCTGGGGACCCATCTGGCAGCGCAAGGACCGCCCCGCCGATCCGGCGGTGCTAAAGACCATGTTGGCGGCAATGCAGCGGGAATACTGCGACAACCGCGGCCTGCTGCTGCGCATTCTGCCCAACCTGCCGGAAGCCTTTTGCGAGGATTGCCGGCCCATTTTCAGCGAGCTCGGGTTCGAGGAAAAAGGGGAAATTTACCGCACCATTCTGCTCAATCTGGAACCGCCTCCGGAAACCCTGCGGGCCAATCTGACCAAACGCTGGCGCCGCCAGCTCAATACCGCCGACAAAAATGCCCTGCGCATTGAGGCGGCTTGCGACGAAGCGGGGTTTGCTGCTTTCCAGGCTCTTTTTGATGAAATGGTGGCCCGAAAAGCCTTCGACCCGGGCATGGATCCTCAGGATTTCCGCAAAATGCAGCCCCTGCTCCCCGAGAGCCAGAAGCTCCACCTCCTGCTGTGCTACAGCGAGGAGGACCCCCAACCTATTGCCGCGATCTTCTGCGGACTCGGTGGGGATACCGCCATTTACCTGATGGGGGCCACCGGAGACAAGGGACTCTCCCTGCGGGGTTCCTACGCCCTGCACTGGCGGATGATCAACTGGCTGCGGGAGCGCGGGATCACCTGGTACGATCTCAACGGCTACAATCCGGACAAAAACCCCGGAACCGCCACCTTCAAGGAAGGCTTTTCCGGCGTGGATACCCGCTATCCGGGCCCTTACGAATACGCATCATCAGCCATCAGCCGCGCGGCGATTGCCATCATGGAAAAAATTCGCGGCTAAGCCACCCACCACGGACATCGCTACATGCTTTTTAATTCCATCCAGTTTCTGATTTTTTTTCCGCTGATCGTCGCCGCGTTTTTTGCCATTCCCCAGCGTTTTCGCTGGCTGCTGCTATTGCTGGGCAGCTACTATTTTTACATGTGCTGGAAGCCGGAATACATTATCCTGATTCTGATTTCCACCATCATAGACTACTATGCCGGATTGGGAATGGACAGCTCGGAGAACCCGGGCCGCAGGCGTCTGTTTTTGATGATGAGCCTGTTCTCCAACCTGGGTCTGCTCTTCGCCTTCAAGTATTTCAACTTTTTCAACGATTCTGCGCGGGCCCTGTTTAACCAGTTCAATATCTTCATCGACCTGCCCACCTTCCAGATGCTGCTGCCGGTGGGCATTTCCTTCTACACCTTCCAGACCCTCAGCTATTCCATAGACGTCTATCGCGGAGAGCGCCGGGCGGAGCGCAATCCCGGCATTTTTGCCCTCTACGTGGCCTTTTTCCCCCAGCTGGTGGCCGGTCCCATCGAACGTTCCACCCACCTGATGCCCCAGTTTTACCGGGAATACCACTTTGAATACCAGCGGGTGGGCAGCGGGATTAAACAGATGCTGTGGGGATTTTTCAAGAAGGTGGTTATCGCCGACCGTCTGGCGATCCTGGTGAACACGGTGTATAACGACCCCACCCAGCACGGGGGGCTGGGTTTGCTGATCGCCACTTACTTCTTCGCCTTCCAGATCTACTGCGATTTTTCCGGCTATTCGGACATCGCCATCGGGGCAGCCCGGGTAATGGGCTTCGACCTGATGGAAAACTTCCGGCGGCCCTATTTCTCCAAATCGATTTCCGAATTCTGGCGCCGCTGGCATATCTCCCTCTCCACCTGGTTCCGGGACTATCTGTACATCCCGCTGGGCGGCAACCGCACCACCAAAAATCGCTGGTATGCCAATCTTTTTATGGTCTTTCTGGTGAGCGGGTTATGGCACGGGGCCAACTGGACCTTTGTGATCTGGGGTGGTCTGCACGGATTTTACCTGCTCTTTTCCATCATCAGCGCCGGGATTCGCGAGCGGGTTTCCCGCGCTTTGGGCCTGCTTTCCAGACCGGAGCTGCAGCGCTGGGTGCAGGTGATCATCACCTTTCACCTGGTTCTGCTGGCCTGGGTGTTTTTCCGGGCCAACACCGTGGGCGATGCCTGGTATATCCTCACCCATTTATTTACCGACTGGCGCCTGCCGCAGGGCGAGCTGCTGTGGGGAATGCGCCGGGCCGACTTCCTCATTTCCCTGTTGGGCATAGCCTTCATGGAGGTGGTGCACCTGGGGCAGCGCTACGGCCGAACCCCGCCCCAGCTGGCCAATCAGCGCCCGGCAGTCCGGGTGATGGCTTATACCGCGCTGGTATTGTGCATCGTTTTATTTGGCAAATTCTCGGCCAGCCAGTTTATCTATTTTCAGTTTTAGGAGACAATAGTTGGATGGTTATTCGGCCTCGCCGAATAGGTGTCGGGGTGTCGGGGTGTGGAAGTGTCGAAGTGTCGAAGTGTCGAAGTAAAAAACCATACTACCCCGATACCCCGACACCCCGACACTCCCACACGCGCCGCAGGCGCATGCCACGCGCCGCAGGCGCAAATGCCACGCGCCGCAGGCGATAACAATTAACAATCTCATATCATGATCAAACGCCTCTTTATCGTCTTTGCCCTGCTATGCGTTCTCTATAGCGCCTTTGTGCTGGTGGGCGGCAAGTTCAAACCGGTGGGCCGCTATTTCCTGAACAGCGAGATCAGCGACAGCGTCTCCGGCGGGGATCTCTATACCTTGTGCCTCGTCGAAACCTACCGGGACAGCATTCCCCTGATCCGGGAGGAGCGGGCCGGCACCGCCCAGGCCAGCACCCTGCTGCTGATGGGCGATTCCTTCATGGCCTGCAACCTGGCCTCGGATGTGCTGGCCAATCAGCTGGCCGATTCCACCGGCATCGGGGTATTCGAGATCCCGGAGCTGGCCGCCTCCAACTTTCAGATGAACCCCCTCCCCTACTTTCAGCAGGCCGGATTGCCAAAAGGGGAGCGCAGAATATTGATTCTGGAGACCGTAGAGCGCAATGTCCTTGATTTTGCCCTGTGCTACCAGACCTTCAGCGCCGCGGAGCGCTTCCGCACCCTCAAGGACCTGCGCCGCAAGATCTTCTTCAATGACGATGTCGATTATTTCTTCCGCGAAAACCGCTTCTTTTTCCCGGTTTACAAGGGCATTCTCAACGCCCGCTTTCACATCTGGGGGGAAATTAACGCCCAGATCGGCCGCCACGCTCTGGACCCGCCCATGCTCTTCTTCGCCGATGCGGTTAACTTCAACCTGCGCCCCAAAAGCGCGGCGGAGCTGGATGCCATGGCGGAGATGATCGCCTGGCTTTCGCAGGAGCTCGATGCGCAGTTCAACATCGAACTGGTTTACCTGATCATGCCCAACAAGTATTCCATTTACGGAAAGGATATTGATCCGGATTACGTGTATGACGGCTTTATTCCCGCGGTTCAGGAGCGCCTGGCCGCCCGGGGAATTCCTTACATCGACGCATACGGGGCCTATCAGGCATACCGCAGCAAGGACGATGGCCAGCTGCTTTACTACCACAGCGACACCCACTTCACCCCCTTTGGCAAACAGGTGGTGTTAAATGAGATTTTGCGGTATTTGCGGCCGTAGACCCACGACACGGCAGTAGAACCACAGCACGCCGTGGTCCTACTGCGGCAATCCATTAAATTCGCCAATAAAAAAGGCGCTGTCCGGTTGGACAGCGCCTTTTTTGTTTACACCCGACTTCAAAAAAAAGAAATGGATTGAAAATATCCGCCCGGGCCGCCAATTTGAGGACAACGCTTCATTTGGAGAATTGGGAGTTCACCATGAAAAAGCTATCGTTTTTACCCGCTCGCCCGGGCTTTATCCTTCGTTTTGGGAGCTTGTTGGGAATAATCGCGCTGATTTGCCAGTCCTGCCTGGTCGGCACCGAACCTCCCAGGTGGTCTTATCACGAAGAATACAGGCTGGCCATTCTTAATCTCAATACCCATTCGGTTGCTCACTTTCCGGAACAGCAAATCTACGGGCCTTTGAGCATGGCTTTTATGGCAGGAGACAGCATCATCAATATTCTCACGGAATATGGCATCTATTCGGTTAAAGCAAACGGAACCGGCCTGCGGACCATTTTGCGATTTTCCCGGGAGATCTCGGACCCCGGAGAGAATGCTTTCTCCTCCGATGGAACGGCCCTGACCTTTTCAGCATCAAAAGGGAGCAGCCGCGAGATATTCGTCTACGATTTTCTCGCGGATACGCTTGAGCAAATAACCGACACCCCGGAGGTATTCGAGCGATACCCGTCTTTTTCCCATTCCAAACGCCGGATTGCTTTTACGGTATGGGGCTATGCACCTGATAACAGAAATTATGTCGATCAGGCGGTTGCCGTTTACGATCGTGTTTCCCAAAACCAGATAGAATTTATCCGCTACAATCCTGATAACGGCAGAAATAATTTTGTTCAATTTTTCTACCCGGCCTTTAGTTGGGACGATCAGAAGCTTATCTATATCAAATTCCGGTATGAGATTCCCGGACATGATTTGATGGCCTTTGACTTTCGCAATCACGTTATTACCAAATTGGACAGCATGGTAAGCGATCGGAGCAGATTGTGGACCTCGCCCCAACGGGATGTAATTCTCTATACCAAAATCGCCAATCCGGGCTACCTGACCACAATTACCAGCACTGGCGAAGCATTTCAGATTGTGGCCGGAATTTCACCGTCCTATAGAAGCCAGTATACCCTCTCACCCAATACCCAGCTGGTGTCCTATAGTATCAGGCCACTTACCTGGTGCCGGATAGATGGGACCCAGGCCCACTATTTGGAATGGGGAAAAGCCCCTGCATTTTCCTTTGATGGCAACAGCATGGTTTTTCTTGAAGGGGAAGAGGTTTTGGATTAGGGGAGGCAATGGTATTCCGGCGCGTCGCAGGATCACAACGCGCCGGAAATCTGTTTATCTCAACAAAATCATCTTGCGCACCGCGGTGTTGCCGCCTGCCTTCAGGCGCAGGTAATAAATGCCGCTGGGTTCCTGACCGGCCTGCCAGGCCATGCGGTGGGTTCCCGCCCGCAATTGCCCGCGAACGATGGTATCCACCCGGCGACCCAGGGCGTCAAAAACCGCCAGGTCGGTCAGCGAGGTTTCCGGCAGGGTAAACTCGATGGTGGTGCCGGGATTAAAGGGGTTGGGATAATTCTGCTGCAGTTGGAATCCGCTCGGGATCAGATCCCCTTCTCCGGGAAGTCCGGTGGTAATGCCGTCCTGATAGAGGCGTTCCACTTCCAGGCGGGTCAGGCCGCGGGAGAAAACCATCATCTGGTCCAGCAGGCCATCGAAGGGTTCGTTGCCGGCCCCGCTGGGCTGATTCCCAATGGCGGTGGCCACCGCGTTATTCTGGTCCACCGCGCCGGAGGCCGGAGCGGAAATGATCTCTACCCCGTTTTTGAAGAGCTGAATGCCCGAGCCGTCGTAGGTCATCGCGACGTGATACCACTGCCCGGGCTGGATGGTCCCGGGGCTGCTGATCAGCTCGGTGGTGCCGCCGCCGGTTTTGAGGCGCACCCGCAGGGCGGTACCGTCGTAAGTGCTGATCATCAGATAATGTTCGTCGTTCATCACCCCGGTGGCTTTGGAGATGAAGCGGGCATCCGCCACCTCAAAATCGTCCGCCTTAAACCAAAAGGCCACCGAAACCCCGTTCGGCCCTCCGAAATTCATCCCGCCCAGATCCACGTAATCATTGCTGCCGTCGAAAGCCAGGGCCCCGTTGAAAATGCCTTCCCCGGGGCGCCACTGGGGACCGTTCATCAATAACCCATTAAAATTGCCGGTGGAATCGACCAGGTTATTGCCGGCGGTTTCGTCGAAGGCCCAGCTGGCCATTACAAAATTGGCCACCGGATCGTCGGGGAAAATCTGGATGCTGAGGTCCCGGCTGGCCGTGGCATTCTGGTTATCGGTTACTTCCACGGTAAAGGTATAGATACCCGCGGTAGTGGGAGATCCGGAGATTTGTCCGCTGGAGGCCAGGTTTAATCCCCCGGGAAGGCTGCCCGAGGTCAACTGCCAGCTGTAGGGCCCTTCTCCGTTGGAGGCCTGCAGGGTGTAAGTGTAGGCCTCGCCCTGGGTTCCGTAGGGCAGTTCCAGGGTTTGCACATAAAGCCCGGTGTTCTCCAGGGACAGCCACAGAAAATGAGGGGCGTTGTTCAGCCAGCCCCAGCCCGGCTGCTCGTTGAGCAGCATGGTCTCCGTTTCGATGCGCTCCGTTTCGTCCACCCAGCCCAGGTCGAAGAAGGTGGCGTCGTTCCAAATGGAGCGAGTGGTGTTGATAACCCGGGTGATGTCGTTGTTGTCCAACACAATCCCATAGCGATAAGCCTTAACCGCCAGGGCAATATCCTGCTCGCGGTAGCTGCCGTGCTCATCGAAGATGGGGTGTTTGAGGTCCCCGTTGGAAAAATAATCCCAGGGGCCGGCGGGATCCCAGTAATGCCAGTTGTAATGGTCCCCTTCCGGAATGAGGTTGTTCCTGAAGTTCTGCACCAGGCGGGTGGCCCGGTCCAGATAAGCGGCATTGTTGGTGGCCCCGTAAAGGGACATCAGCATGCGGGCCATCTCCCCGTACATGTTGTGGGGGAGGCTCATCTCCTGGCGAAGGTGATTGGGATTGTTCTGAAAGAGATAGATCCCGGCATCGCTGCCCACGGTGCGCCAGCAGTTGCGGGCGTCCCATTTGGCCAGCATTTCGTCGATGATGGCCAGGTAGCGGTTGGCGTCATTCAGGTATTGCGGCTGCAGGTTGGGGTCCTGATAAACGTCCTCGATGAACATGGCCACCCCGCGGAAGATCAACCCCTCGGTGACGATGAAGTCGAATTGGGTTTGCCCGTCGGTGCTGTAAAAAGGACTGACGTGATACCAGCCGCGATAGTTGTCTTCCGGCTCGGGATTGGGGGTCAGCCGGGTGATCATCACGTCGAAATGATGCTTCAGGCTGTCCAGCCACTGGGTGTCCCCACTGGCGCGATAGCCGTAGGCGAATCCCTGCATGTAGGGACCTTCGGTCCAGCCGAGATCCTCCCCGTCCTGGTTTTCGTAATAGCGGTCGTGGGCGGACCCAAACAGGGTGTACGGCACCCAGCGCTGATAGATGACGTCCCAGGAGCTGTTCTGGGCAGCCAGGGGAAGACAACAGCACAGCAGGGTCGAAAAAACGATTATAAGGTAAGCTGTAAAACCGGGCTTTTTCATGATAACGGACCTTTCCGGCATCATTTTGAGGGTCATTATAATCCCTTCCGGCCTAAAAAAGGACCGGAAGGGCGAGTGGGGGTATTCCCAAAGTTGGGCAATTGACGGAAACGTTAATCCGGCCTTTGGGCCCGGGACTTTATTTCAACAGGATCATCTGCCGGGTTTCCTGATACCCGTTGGCGCGCAGGGTGTAGTAGTAGATGCCGGATTCGAGGTCGCCGGCCTGCCAGTCGATTTCATGGCGACCGGCAGGGAGATTTTCGGAGAGAAGGATCGCTACCTGCTGACCGAGAACGTTGTAAACCGTCAGCTTAACCTCCAGCCGCTGCGGGAGGCTGAAGGCGATTTTGGTGGTCGGGTTGAACGGGTTGGGAAAGTTCTGCTCCAGGTCAAACTGATTGATCAGGTTGCCTTCCCGGGGTTCCACACCGGTGGTCCCGTTAAAAAGGGCGGTTATTTCCGCGGCGCTGAGGGCCCGGTTGTAGATGCGAACCTCATCGAGGAGCCCGTCGAAGGGCTCGTTGCCGGCGCCCGCAGGCTGATTCCCAATGGCGGCAGGCACCGAGGGGCTTACGTCTATGGCCCCGCTGGCGCTCTGGTTGGCCACCTGGGTTCCGTCGCGGAAAATGCGCATCTGGGAACCGTCGTAGGTAACCGCCACATGATGCCAGGTGTTCAGGCTCAGCACCCCGGTGTTGGAGATCAGGGTTCTGGTGGAGCCGTCCACTTTGAGGCGGAAGCGCAGGGCGCTGCCCCCGTCGTAGGTGGAGATCATCCAGTTGTGCTCGTCATCCAGCACTCCGGTGGCCTTGGAGATCAGGCGGGCATCGGCAACCCCGAAATCATCGGCGCGCATCCACAGAGCGATGGTCATCCCCGGTCCCCCGG
>JAGRBF010000539.1 GCA_020434205.1 Calditrichota bacterium
ATATTGCCCGGGTATTCGCGGCCGGTACCACGGACAAGGGCCGTCCTTTTTTCGCCATGGAATACGTGCCGGGGATGCCATTAAACGACTATTGCGATACTCACCGCCTGTCCACCTCGGAAAGGCTGGACCTTTTTGTCCGGATCTGCAGCGCGGTGCAGCACGCCCACCAGAAAGGGGTTATCCACCGCGACCTCAAGCCCTCCAATATTCTGGTAACCGAGCTGGACGGACAGGCGGTGCCCAAGATTATCGATTTCGGTATCGCCAAAGCCATTCATACCCCTTTAACCGCCCAATCCCTGATTACCGCGGTCGGGGAGGTGGTGGGAACCCCGGCCTATATGAGTCCGGAGCAATTGAAGGCCGGAGAACTGGACATCGATACCCGCTCGGACATTTATTCGCTGGGGGTGATCCTCTACGAATTGTTGAGCGGCAATCTGCCCTTCGAAGCGGAGGATTATCGCCAGCCCAGCGGCGCCCTTCAAAAAATCCTTTTGGAGAATGATCCCCCCACCCCCAGCCGCCGAATGAGCACCGCCGGGGATAAAGCCCGTCGGGTAGCGGAAAACCGGCGCACCGATGCCATTGCCCTGCGCAAGAAACTGCAGGGGGATCTGGACTGGATCACCATCAAAGCCATGGAAAAAGAGCGCACCCGGCGCTACGAAACCGCCAATGGTCTGGCGGTGGATTTAAAGCGTTACCTTAACAACGAGCCGGTTTCCGCCCGTCCTCCCAGCAATGCTTACCGGCTCGGCAAATTTGTGCAGCGCAACAAACTGGCGGTGGGTGCGGGAGCCATTGCCCTGGCCGGATTGCTGATCGGCCTTACCGCCGCCGTGGTTGGCTTTGTGCGCGCTACCGAGGCCGAGCGCCAGGCCCTCCTGGAGGCGGAAACCGCCCGCCGGGTTTCCGATTTTATGGTGGAAACCTTCCGCAATGCCGATCCCACCCATACCCTGGGGGATACCATTCTGGCCAGCAGCCTCATAGAAGAGAGCGTCCAGCGCATCAGCCGGGATTTGCGGGATCAGCCCCGCATCCAATCCCGCCTGATGCAGACCATGGGGCGGGCCTACCTGAATCTGGGTTTGTATGAAAAGGGCATTGCCCTCCTGGATTCCACCCTGGCCAAACAGCGGCGCTTTCTGGGGGAAGACGATCCGGAATTCGCCAACACCCTGGCGCCGCTGGGCAAGGCCTATCACGAACTCGGCGAGAATGAAAAAGCCCTGTCCTCCCTTCAGGCGGCCCTGGGCATTTACCGACGCCATAACAGCGATTTTAAGGTGATCGGGGTGCTCAACGATTTGATGGAATACTGGGATAAGGTGGGCGATTACGACAGCAGCCTGGCTTATGCCCGGAAGGCGGTGGACCTGGCCGAAAAATATCCGGATTCCCCGGAAGAAACGGTGGCCAAGGCTTTTGCCCGGATGGGGATGGCCCTCAACCATACCGGGGAGTACGGAGAGGCCATTAAATGGATGCGCCGGGGGTTGGACCAGGTCACCCGTTTTCATCCCGAAACCAATCCCACCGTTCAGGTGATCCTCAATGACCTGGCGATTTGCCTGGAAAGCGCCGGGCAAAACGAGGAAGCCAGCCGCCATCTGCATAAGGTAGTCGAACTTTCCGAAAAACTGTGGGGGGTAGATCATTGGCAGACCGCTATCAGCTACGACAACCTCGGGAATCAACTTTCCCGCCAGGGGAAATTCGATGAGGCGATTACCTATTTCAGGAAGGCCGGGGAAAATTTCCGGAAGTATTACGGCGAAGATCATATCGACACCGGGATCAACTACAACAACCAGGGATTTGCCAACTTTCAGCGCGGGGATTATGAGGAAGCCGACCGCCTTTTTCGCGCCTCCAACCGCATCCTTCGTAAGGTTCTGGGGGACGATCATCCCTATGTCGGGGTGAGCTGCTACCACCTGGCCAACGTGCAGATGGCGCGCAAAAACTGGTCGGAAGCGAGGCGCTTCAACGACATCGCCATAGAGTTGATCCGGGCCGGAATGGGCGAAAAACATCCGCGCCTGGGCATCGCCTTCCGCCAGCGCGGTTCCCTGAATTTGCAGACCGGTCGTTATGCCGAGGCGCAACCGGCCCTGGAACAGGCCATCCGGATTTTCAGTGAAGCGCAACCGCCGGACAGCAGCTCGCTGGGCATTGCCTATGGGGACTATGCCGAGGTGATGCGCAAAACCGGCCATACCCGGGCTGCGGACAGTCTGGCTGCGCTGGCCAAAACATTCGGGGGGGAATAAATTCCGCCCCCGGGATCTTTACCGGCAACTCCGGCGTGTTAACCTTTTTTGAAGCCCTTTTTATTTGGGTCCGATTGCCTATATTCCAGGAAGTGTTGACAATTGGAAAACTGAGTGAAATTTCTAATTGTTATCACGCCCAAAGAGCACCCGGTCGAGAATAAACTCATCAACTTAAATGAAGTGGACATAATGCGATCATTCTTTTTTTTCGTTTTTGTGATAGCCTGTTGGATCAATCCCGCCATCGCCGGCGAGGAGCCGGTGGGGGATACCGCCGCCAACCCTCTTTTTGTTGACCCCGCTACCACAAATTTTTCCCAGAATGAGGACCTCCTGGATCGGGTGCTCGCCAGTCCCCACGGTTATTTTCGTTTTATCAACATTCCCTTTAGCCAGTTGGTCTGTAAAATCGTTGATGAACGCATGATCAACATGCCCTCCATGAATTTGCACGGTGATGCCCACCTCGAGCAGTATGCCATTACCGACATTGGCCGGGGGCTTACCGATTTTGACGATGCCTCCACCGGCCCCGGGGTTATCGACATTATGCGCATGGGGGTCTCCATCCACCTGGCCGCCCGGGAAAGCGGATGGCCGGAATACGCCGACAGCCTCTCTAACCTGTTTCTGAAGGGCTATGCCGACGCCCTGGACAATCCGGAAATGGAGGCCAGTGAACCCTCGGTGGTGGAGCGAATCCGCGCCGGATTTACCGTAAATCGCAGCAAATACTTCGAGTGGGTGGCCTCGGTGATGCAGCCCATGGAAGCATCCGTCACGGATTCCCTGATCGCCGCTCTGGTGCCTTATATCGAGACCAAAATCGCCGAGCGTCCCGATCGGGATCCGGTATATTTTAAGGTGACTGACTGCGGATACCTGCAGATGGGGATCGGCAGCGCCCTGGACATGAAGTTCCTGGTGCGCATCGAGGGAGAAAGTGGTGATCCCCATGACGATGTGGTGCTGGAATGCAAGGAAGTTCGCGACCTCAGCGGGATCGAATGTATCGACCCCGGCCGCGAAAAGGATCCCTTTCGCATTCTGGTCGGCCAAACCCGCATTGCCTACAACCCCTTCCGCCATTTGGGTTATTTTCGCTTCCGGAATCGCAATTTCTGGGTCCATTCCTGGGTAGACAATTACAAGGAAATCAAGATCGGCAAAAGCTTTGCGAATCCCGGGGAGATGGCCGAAGTGGTGTACGATATTGGGGTCCAGCTGGGTAGGGGACACGTCAAACACATTGCCTACCCTCTGGATCTGCAACTGCGCCGGGAACAGGCTGCTCTGCTGAGGGAACATAAGGACGAGGCCATGAAGGGTTTCGCCAAACTGGCCGACCAGACCGTCGCTGCCTGGGAACGCTTTTGCGAGGCCTGTAAGTCTTAGGGCGCGTTGAGGGAGTTCCCTCAAGTTCAGAACCAAAACACCTTCGCGTTTTCGCGGTTAATTCTCTGATGCTGACCCTGGTGCGCCAGGTTGAATCAGTCGTACGTTCCGCACCGTCCCCCCCTCACTTTTTTTTCAATAAAAAAACCGGAATTGTCTTTCCGCACAACGATTGCCCCTGTTTTTCGTTTATAGTAGGGGATATTGATCCTTTAATTACTCAAGTTACGCAACCAAACCCGTTTTTGTTTTTGAGCCGCGAAACCGCGAAACCGCGAAGAATTAATGTGCTTAGTTTTTGCCTAACACAAAACTTCCGCGCCACAGCTGTTTTAAGGAGCGACGGTAAACCTCTATTCCAGGATTATCCGTGGATAACCGCAGGACGGGTAGTTTTCCGCTGCCGGGTTAGATTAGTCCGGTTTCAGTTTTCGTGATTTCGCGGTTAATGGGCCGGAAATCGCTTCTCGCGCGTAACGTCAGTTAGAATCTGATTTTAAGAGCGGAAAGTGATTTTGCTATTTCTCGCTCTTTTAACGGTGGATGCGTAACATCAGTATTTTATTTTTTAAGGAGAAGAGGGCGTAGTGAGCAGAAGTTCCCGAAGACGCGGCAAAGCCTTCCAGCAGCGTTCCCCCAACCGGGGGATCGGCCGGGATGTGGCCGATCGGCGCCGGCGCCGCCAAAACCAGATGCGCGGACCTTCGGTTCCCGCCATGCTGTCCTTTCAAGGAGTGCGGATGGATCAGATCAAACCCTTCGGCGAAGAGTCCGGAGAGCACGAAGTCGCGGTTTACAAGGAAGCCTACCATCGCTTTTTTTTCCGGGAGGTGCCCTTTCTGGACGCCTGCCTGGACACCGAAACCTACATGATTATCGGGCGGCGCGGCTCCGGGAAAACCTCCATCTCCAATTTCTACGGATTCCAGGATCAGATCAAAAACGCCAGCTGTATCGACGTTAATGAGCCCGAAGTTTACACCGATGTGCTGTCCAAAATATCGGTGGACTCCGGGGTTTTTCAGGAAGATCTGCTGGTAACCAAGATGGTCAAGGTGTGGCAGTATGCCTTCTGGACCATGGTGTTCGGCCATTACCAGGACGACGATCCCGCCATCAAATCGATGGCCCTAACCGCTCAGAATCCGCAGAAATCGCCGGCCCACCTGATCCGCCTGGCGTTGGAAGCGCTCCTGGAAAAATTCGTCAACAACAAGGCAGTCGATTTCGCCACCGCTATGGAAGCCTATTTTAAGGATCGCGTTTTTGAAAAAGCGGTGGAAGCGGTGGTGGAAATTAGCGCTCGCAAGCCGCTGATTATCGCCATGGATTCCCTGGAGCGCTACGATGTGGAAAATGACGGGCTGATGGCCGCCACCTCGGCGCTCATCCAGTTCGCCTCGGATTTTAATCTGCGTTATGCTCACAAGGGCCTGCACCTCAAGGTTTTTGTGTCCGCGGAAGTTTATCCCACCCTGCGGGAAAAGTGGATCACCAATCTCACCAAGTTTGTGCGACGGCCCCTGCTGTTGCACTGGCGGCCCAAGGATCTGGCCCGCCTGATCTGCTGGCGCCTGGCCAAATATCTGGAAAGCGATCCCGCCTTTCAGGAAATTCGCCTGCCCGATGTCGACTGGGATGACTTCAAGGACGTCAAAAAGAAGGTCTGGGAAACATTTTTCGGGCGGGAGATCCAAAACGGCGGGGGAACCCGGGAACATTCCTTTCCCTACCTGCTGCGCCACACCCAACTGCGGCCCCGCCAGATCGTGGTGCTCTGTAACGACATTGCCCTGAAGGCTCTCCAGGAGGGAAATTTCCCTTTTTTCAGCAACGCCAATCTGGTTAGCCAGACCCGCCGGGTGGAGCTGGATCTGGCCGACGAGGTGATCGGCTCCTACGCCAAAGCTTACAAAAACATCGGGGAAATCCTCGACGCCCTTACCGCCATGCCCGCCCTTTTTAAGGGCAACGAGTTGGATAAAGTGGCCCATCGCACCAAACACGCCTGGCCGTACGGGACCTATTCGGTCAGCAAATTCCGCCGTCTGGTAACCGAACTGGGGATTGTGGGCATGGTGCGTTCCCGCGACGAACAATCCCGGATTATCCAGGCCGATTTCGAATACGCGCAATCCAACCGTCTCTTCCTGCCCCACGATGCCGAATGCGTTATCCATCCCATGTTCTTCCGCAAATTCAATATCCGCAACACCCGCGATTACATCATTTATCCCTTTCCCGATCACCCGGATTTTCAGGAGTTGGGAGAGTAGGGAGCGAGAAGCGAAAAGCGGAAAGCGAAAAGC
>JAGRBF010000540.1:0-4599 GCA_020434205.1 Calditrichota bacterium
AGATCAAATCCTCCGATACCTACGGTGGAAAAGTGAAGCTGACCTTCTCCAAGGGCCGCTGGAACTGGTATGCATCCGGCGCGGTGATGGGATTGGTTGCCGGCGGCGGGGCAGATTACACCCAAACCTTTACCGGCTGGCGTTTGAAGGACAGCGGCAGCGGCAATCAGTACAACGTCCTGTCCGGGATTACCTACACCATGGGCAACTGGCAGTTTGCCCCCAATTTCCTGTGGCAAAAGCCCATCGAAGGTCCCATTCCCAGCGACGTCCCCAGTCCGGGACGCCCGCGCAATATTCTGGATGACCCCTTTGCGGTAAGAGGCAATCGGGAAACCACCGCCGGGGAAATGCTGATTACCTACGATCCCACCCCGGCAAGCTGGATGTACGCCTGGGACAGTGATATGGCCGAAGACGCCTCCCTGGCGGCCAGTGTCGGCTTTGTTTACCGCCAGCACAACACCACCCAGGACGCGGCAATCGGCATCCTGGGAGACGGCCGCACCACCTTTCCTTTCCCGGGAGCTCCGCCGGCGCGGGACCTTTGGGAAGCCCATGCCCGGATTATCTCCAAATCGGGTCCGGGGCAGGGCATTATCGCCAATCTCTACGCGGGTGATGCCGAACCCAACGGCGATGATGACCGCCTCATCCAGCGCTTTGGGGGGGACCTGCGCTATATCCTCAATTCCTATAAACTGACCGCGGTGGCTAAAATCAACGATTGGGGCCCTTACGACTACCATCGCGATTTTAACCTGACCTACCCGCTGCAGTTGATGGCCGATTTGTCCACCGCGGTGGGTCCGCAACAGTGGTTCGACCTGCCCCAAACCCGCCTGGGTTTGCGTTTTACCTGGCGCTCGCTGGATCAGTACTCCCCGCGCTACTGCCCGACTAAAATTGTCAATGATATCGGAGAGCTGGTATGCGATCCCGAAGCGGAGGGTTTCTCAAACGGAAGTGAATGGGAAATCAGAACTTACCTTCACTTTAATATCGGTATGTAAACCGTATATGAGGACCAGAATCATGCGTGAAATTTTATCAACGAAAAAAGATACCGTATCGGGAGGTAAGTCATGAAAACGACCCGACTGTTTGTTTACCTGATGGCCGTTTTGCTGCTGGGCATCTTCGCCTTCAGCGGTTGCGAAAGAGATCTGGATGTTCTGGAGCCGGCCACTTTTCCGGTTAACGGCGATGTGTTTCTCGATGGCATTAGCGGGGGACTGGACTATCAGGCCTTCCTGAACACCAAGCTGGACGCCATTGCCGCAGATAACGATGTTAAATATGCCGGAAGCGCTTCCCTGCGCATCACCGTGCCCAACGCCGGCGATCCGGACGAGTTCTTCTCCGGGGGCGCTTTTGTTTCCCCCGGCGGCCGGGACCTGTCCGGTTTCGACGCCCTGACCTTTTGGGCCAAAGCCAGCATGGTGGCCCCGATGGGGCTGGCCGGTTTCGGCAATGACAACTCCGGCAGCTCCGCCTATATCGCCTCGCGGACGGATATTGCCCTTACCACCTCCTGGCAGAAATTTGTGATTCCCATTCCCGACCCGGCCAGGCTGAACGGGGAGCGGGGAATTTTTCAGTATTCGGTCGGACCCTTTAACGAGGCGGGTTTCGAAGTCTGGCTGGATGAGGTTCACTTTGAGAAACTGGGCACCATTGCCCAACCACGGCCGGTTTTTGCCGCCAGCTCAGTGGACGGCGAGGTGGGGGAGGTTATTAACGCCGGGATTACCGGGGTCATTTTCAACGTCGATGGCAAGGACGTAACCGTGAACGCCGCCCCCGGGTATTTCACCTTCACTTCCTCCAACAGCGCCGTGGCAACGGTCAGCGATAACGGCACTATTACCGGCACGGGCGTCGGCACCGCGGAGATTACCGTTATGCTGGGTTCGGTGGCTTTTGAACAAAAGTTAAGCGTTAATGTGGTCGCCGCGGCTCCCCGTCCCACCACCCCGGCGCCCACGCCCACTGCCGACGCGGCCGACGTGATTTCCATGTTCAGCAATGCTTACAGCAACGTGCTGGTGGATACCTGGGACACCGGTTGGGAGTTCTCCACCGCGGATGTCCAGGATATTCAGGTGGCCGGCAATGACGTCAAAAAATACACCGATCTGAACTTTGTGGGCATTGAATTCGCCACCCAGACCATTGATGCCGGGTTGATGACCCATTTTCACCTGGATATCTGGACCCCCGATCCCACCGCTGCACCGGCGGCTTTCAGGGTCCTGCTGGTGGATTTTGGGGCGGATAACGCCTTTGGCGGCGGGGACGATTCCCAGCACGAATTGTCGTTCAGCAGCCCCACCTTGCAAACCGAAAGCTGGGTGAGCCTGGACATTCCCCTGAGTAATTTCACGGGATTGCTCAACCGGGGCAATCTGGCGCAGCTGGTGCTGTCCGGAGATCCCAATACCGTGTATGTGGACAATGTCTACTTCTACCGCGGAGCGGTTATCCCGCCCAACGAACCAACGGTGGCAGCCCCAACGCCTACCCGCTCCCAGAGCGAAGTGGTCTCCCTGTTCAGCAACGCCTACACCGACGTGACGGTGGATACCTGGTCGGCGGATTGGGATAATGCCGATGTGGCCGATATTCAGGTTGCCGGGGACGATACCAAAAAATACACCAATCTGGTGTTCGCGGGCATCGAGTTTACCTCGCAGCCGGTGGACGCCTCCGCGATGACCCATTTCTACATGGATATCTGGACCCCCGACGCCACCACTGCGGCGGCATTCCGCATCAAATTGGTGGATTTTGGCGCGGACGGCGCTTTTGGCGGCGGGGATGATGTCGAACACGAGCTGACCCTGGACGAGTCTACCACCCCGGCCATTGCCAGCGAAACCTGGGTCGGGCTGGCCATACCGCTTGCCGATTTTACCGGTTTAACCACTACCGGGCACCTGGCGCAGCTGATTATCTCGGGCGATTTGAGCACCTTGTATATCGACAACGTTCATTTTTACAACGCCGCCGGCGGCAATCCCACCGAACCGACCGTCGCCGCGCCCACTCCGAGCGTCGATGCGGCCAACGTGATCAGCATGTATAGCAACGCCTACACGGATGTTACGGTGGATACCTGGTCGGCCGACTGGGACAATGCCGACGTTGAGGACGTGCTGATTGCCGGTGATGACAACAAAAAATACAGCAACCTCATTTTCGCGGGCATCGAATTTACCTCTCAAACCATTGACGCCTCGGCGATGGAAACCTTCCACATGGATATCTGGACACCGGACCCGACTGCCAGCCCGGCGGTTTTCCGGATCAAGCTGGTGGATTTTGGGGCCGACGGCGCTTTCGGGGGCGGGGATGACTCGGAGCACGAACTGACCTTCGATGCCGGCAGCAATCCGCCCCTGGTTACCGGGCAGTGGATCAGCCTGGACATTGCCCTGTCGGACTTCACCGGGCTGCTCGGCACCGGCCATTTGGCCCAGATGATTCTGGTGGCGGACCCCGGCCCCAACACCGTTTTTGTCGACAATATCTATTTCTACGGCAGCGGTGGCGGCAATCCCACCGAACCGACCGCCGCGGCGCCCACCCCGACCTTTGCCGCCGGGGATGTCATTGCCCTCTTCAGCAATCCCTACACCAACGTAACGGTGGATACCTGGTCGGCCGATTGGGATAATGCCGATGTCGCTGATGTGCAGGTCGCCGGAGACGACAACAAACTCTACACCAACCTGACCTTCGCGGGCATCGAATTTACCTCCCAAACCATCGACGCCAGCGCCATGACCCATTTCCACATGAACATCTGGACCCCCGATCCCGCCGCAGCGCCGGCGGTTTTCCGGGTCAAGCTGGTGGATTTCGGTGCGGATGGGGCCTTCGGTGGGGGAGATGATGTGGAGCATGAACTGACCTTCGACGAAACCACCACCCCGGCTTTGGCAAGCGGGCAGTGGATCGCCTTTGATATCCCGCTGTCGGATTTTACCGGATTAACCACCCGCGGGCATCTGGCTCAGCTGATTATCGTTGGCGATCCCAATCCCAATACGGTTTGGGTGGACAACGTATTGTTGCATCGTTAGCCGGGGCGATTCGGCACCCGGGCGTCTGTTTGCCGGCACCACCACTCCGGGGCAGGCGCCCGATCCGCCATTGTGGGGAGCGCTCCGGAGGTGTTCCCCACGGACTGAAAATGGCGATTTTCCAAAACCTGTCTACAGAGAAAGGAGCCCGCATGAAGCGCATGCCATGGCGGATTCCGGTGGTCTTTTTGTTGCCGCTCGCCCTGCTCTTTTGGGCCGCGTGCAGCGACAGCGCCGGACCTGAAGATGAAAACTGGCAGCTCGTTTGGGAGGATAATTTTGAGGGGCCGGCCGGACAATCTCCCGATTCCCGGAAATGGACATTTGACATCGGGACCGACTGGGGAAACGCCCAACTGGAGTTTGATACCGATCGCCCCGAAAACGCCGCTCTGGACGGCCAGGGCAATCTGGCGATCGTGGCGCGGGCGGAATCCTTCGGCGGTCGCAGCTACACCTCGGCCCGGATGGTTACCAAAGACCTTTTTGAGCGAACCTACGGGCGTTTTGA
>JAGRBF010000540.1:4725-4889 GCA_020434205.1 Calditrichota bacterium
TCCCGGGTGCACGGCAGCCTGCACGGCCCCGGTTATTCCGGCGGCCAGCCGGTAACCAAAAGATACGACCTGCCCAATGGGCGCTTCGACACCGGTTTTCACGTTTTTGCCGTGGAGTGGAAAGCCGGGGAGATCAAATGGTATGTCGACGATCAGTTGTATCA
>JAGRBF010000541.1 GCA_020434205.1 Calditrichota bacterium
TTGAGGAAGGTGAACGAGGCGTGCCCGGGGCGGTAAATATCCTTGATCTGCCCGTAGTCTTTGGAGCGTTGGTCCTCATTCTCGACGATGATGCACAGCGGGGTGCCGGTGGTTTTGCCCTCAAAAACCCCGGAAACGATGCGGGCGCGATCTTTTTCCTGGCGCGGGGTGGTAACGCTGCTCTGCCCCGGCCGGCGGCGGGTCATCTCCTGCTGAAGGGCCGTTTCGTCAATTTCGATGCCCGGTTTAATGCCGTCGATTACCACGCCGATAAACGGTCCGTGGCTCTCGCCGAAGGTCATAATCGAATACAAGGTTCCGGTTTTGCTACCTGCCATTGGCTGGATTCCTGATGGTTACATGGTTACATGGTTAGCGCCCTCTCGCCCTCTCGCCCTCTCGCCCTCTCACCCTTCCGCCCTCTCGGCTACCCCCAGGCTTCCCAGAACCCCGGATAGGACTTGGCCACGCAGCCGGGATTTTCAATAAAGGTGCCCGGAATTAACAATCCTGCGATGGCAAAGCTCATGGCAATGCGGTGGTCGTTAAAGGTGCGGATTAACCCCCCGCGATAATCCCTGGCCGGGGTAATGCTCAGATCCCGCCCATCGAAGGCGCTGCCGCCGCCCAGGACGGCAATATTTTGCTGAACCGCCGCCACCCGGTCGGATTCCTTGTGAACCAGATGGGTTACGTTGCGGATAACTGATTTTCCCGGGGCGAAGAGGGCCATAACCGCCAGGGTCGGCACCAGGTCGGGGCAATCAATGGCGTCCGCCTCGATAGCCCGCGTCAGCCCACCCCGGATCAGCACCCCGTTTTTTTGTTGAAGAATCTCCGCTCCGGCCGCCCCGGCAATATCGAAAATCACTTCGTCACCCTGCAGGGTGGGGCGCTGGACCCCTTCCAGAAGCACCTCTTCCCCGGAAATAACCGCCCGGGCCACCCAGTAAGATGCCGCGGACATGTCCTTTTCCGCCGTAAAAACCCCGGAAAATGCAGTATGACCTGCCGTCACCCGGATGGTATTTTTTTCCTGCTCGGCGGCGATTCCCAGGCGTTGCATCAAACGCAGGGTAATGTTGATGTAGGGGAGCGAGGGGATATCATTGCCCAGCACGATTTCCAGATCCCGGGACATTTGCGGAGCCAGCATCATCAAGCCGCTGATGATCTGCGAGGAGGGCAGCCCTCGCAAGGCGATGGGGCCTCCCCGCAAGGGCCCGGGAAGGGTGGTGGCGGGAAGGCTGCCGGCAGTATCTGTCATTTTGCCGCCCAGTTCCCGGAATGCGGCGAATAATTCCCCAAAGGGACGCTGGTGCAGCCGTTCGCTGCCGGCAAAACGAAAGGGTTTGTCCAGAATGCTGCCGATGGGAAACAGAAATCTGGCCGAAGAACCCGAATTGCCGAGATAGGTTTCCCCGATGCCGGTTTTGCCCAGCGGACCGCGAATTTCCGCGGTACTGCCCCCCCGCAGGATCCGCGCGCCCATATTGCCCAGGGTGGCGCAGGTGATGTCGATATCCTCGGAATCCAGCAATCCCGCCAACTGAACCGTTCCGGCATTAAGGGCGGCCAGAATACAGAGGCGATGGGAAATGCTTTTGGAACCGGGCAAATCGATTCGCAGGGGACCTTTGATAGGCAGTATTTCCCGGTGCGGACTCACTGGTTCATAACCTCGGACTGCATTTTGATGGACCGTTCATGAATGACGCGGAAGATGTCCTCCACAAAATCTTCTTCCAGGCCGATGCGATTGCCGCGCTGGAGCCGGTCTTCCAACAGCTGTTTCCAGCGGCTCACCTGCAGGATGGTCATGTGGTGGTCGCGCTTGAGCTTGCCGATCCGGGCAACAATCTCGGTGCGGCGACGCATAATCTCCAGAAGCTCCTGATCGGTTTCGTCGATTTCGTGCCGCATATCCGCCAGAACCGCTTCCGGATCGGAGAGATCCCCGCCTGGCCGCCGGAATTGCAACTCGCCCAAAATTTCCGCCAGGCGCGCCGGGGTTAGCTGCTGGTTGGCGTCGCTGAGGGCGTTGTCCGGGTCGATGTGCGTTTCGATCATTACCCCGTTCATGGCCAGGTCGAAGGCCCGTTGGGAGACCTTGTGGATCAGCTCCCGGTTGCCGCAGATGTGGCTGGGATCGCAGATCACCGGCAGATCCGGGACCTTGGCCATCAGGTCGATGGCCAGATTCCACATAGGCGGATTGCGGTAGCCGTTTTTGTTGTAGGTGGAAAA
>JAGRBF010000058.1 GCA_020434205.1 Calditrichota bacterium
GGGGGCGAGGGGGCGAGAGGGCGAAAAGCGAACAGCGATTGATTGGATTTCGCTGATCGCTATTCGCTGATCGCTATTCGCTATTCGCTATTCGCTATTCGCTATTCGCTATTCGCTGATCACCGCATTTTCCGCACGGGGAAGAACTTTTTGCAGGTAATCTTCGGCTACCCGGTCCACCGAAAATTGCCAGGCCGATGCAATACGCTGCACGGAACGGGAGGCCCATTCATCGCGTTTCTGGTAATCCAGAGCGGCCCGGTCCAACAAGGTGAAGTAACTTTCCAGGAGCGGCAGTTGTCCGAAAGGATCGCCCTCGTTCAGCAAATGGTTGAAGATCCACTGGAAAAGCCCCTGCTGACCCTTGCAAAACAGATCCCCCCGCAGGGTATCGATAACCCGGCGGATGCGCTGGGAGCTGCGGTAAATCTTCCATCCTTCGTTAACGTTGGCGGCCGGGGCTTCACTTTTATCCCCGAAAAGATAGAGCAGGTTCTCGCCAATAACCCCGGACACCCCGGCATTCACCCCGTTCCAGGGACCGATGGTCGGCACCCCGTTAATGGCGAATTGGCGCACCCGCAGGGTATTGGTATTGATAGAAGGGCAGGCCAGGGATTCGAACAAGTCGCTGCCCGGCACAATTTTTTCCACCAAAGCCGGTTTGATGTCCGGCAGAAAAGCGACCACCATGTGGCGCCTTATGCGGGGATCCTTGTTGATGGTGTCGGCCAGGTTGTGGATCAGCTTGATGAGCTGTTTGGCCCCCCAATGTCCGGGAGCGGCTTTTCCGGCGTAGATGCACAGCCAGGGGGTATCCGGTTGCAACCCGTCTTCCTTGAGGGAGAGATAACGGTCGATCACCTTGAGGCAGGAGATCAGCAGGCGATGGGTTTCCGCCACCGGGGCGATGTTGACTTCGATGATTGCCCGGGGATCCACCGGAATTTTGGTGGTTTCCTCGACCATGCGGGTCAGCCTTTCGCTCTGGGTTTTCTGAATTTCCAGAACCCCGTCGCAAAAGGAACGGTCCCCGGCCATTTCCCGGAGGTTTTCCAACTCGCGGGGATCCTTCAGCCACTGATCGCCAATGGCATCGCTGATCCAGTCGCTCATTTCCGGATTGACCACCTTCAGCCAGCGGTGCAGGGAAACCCCGTCCGGCCGGACGTCCAGGTCCCCGTCCCAATTTTCCCGGAACACACTGTTCAGCTCCCGCTGCAAGTCTTCCCGATGGGTAAGGTTGAGGGCGCTGATGCTTTTGCAGCCGATCATGGCCAAACGGGGAAGATTTAAGCCCCGCTCCCCGCTTTCCTCGATAACCGAAAGGCTGCGCTGCGGCACCGGCATTTTGAGGGCGGCATTGGCCATCACCATTTTTTTGAGAAAACGATGGTTGATCTCATAAAGAATCTGAAGGTGTTTGGGCAGCACTTTTTCGAGAAGCTGCAGGGGCCAGGAACCCAGCCCATCCTGCAGGAGACCATGCCAGGTAAAGGAAATAGTGTTGCGGGTAATTTCCCAGGCGTCGCCCCATTCCAGGCGATGTTCATCCACCAGAATGCGCTGCAGTTCCACCAGCGCCAGGGTGGTTTCCACGCTGTTGAGCTGAATGGCGTTTCTTTCGGCAAATTCGCGGGGATCCCCATTGCCGCGCTGAAAGCGGCGGGTGATGTCCCGCAGGGCACAGGCCACCAGAAAATAGGTTTGTATGAGGTGCATCTCCCGGGTGCCGTCGGCGGTTTCCGGGGGAAAAACCAGCTTGGAAACGGATTCGCTGAGAATTTTCTGGCGCATGGCGCGCACGTAATCCCCGGCGTTGAAAATCTCCATATCGAAGCTATCGGAGGAACGGGCGCTGTAGAGCCGCATGAGGCCCACCGATTCCCCGTTATGGCTGGGAACCGGGAGGTCGTGGGGAATCCCGATCAACAATTGCCAATCCAGCCACACCGAATGCACTTTTCCCGCCCCGTCTTCAATGCTGTCCAGATGACCGTAAATGGGGATCACCACCGATTCGCCGCTGCGTTCCAGCATCAGGGGGGAACCGCCGCGGGTCCAGTTATCCGGGTATTCTTTTTGATAACCGTTGCGGATTTTCTGGCGGAAAAAACCAAATTCGTAATTGATACCGTAGGCCACCGCCGGCTGGTTCTTTTGGATCAACCCCTCAAAAAAGCTGACCGCTGCTTCCCCGGCTTCGCTGCGTCCCAGGGCCGGGTCCGGTTCGAAACGGGAGATGGTGTCGATGGTTTTGCCATAGGCGGCCAGGGCCTCCTGCATTTCTCCGCTCAACCCCAGCAGGTGCAAATAATAAGGCAACAGGGGCCCGGACAGGTATTCGTTGGAGATCAAAAAGATCTGCCGCTCTTCCCGGGAATGGTCGGGGTTTTCCTGCTGGTGCAGGCGATCGATAAGGCGATCCCGCACCACGTAGGCCGCGGCGGAAAAGAAGTCTTTTTCATCGGCCTGGCCGACGCTTTTGCCAAGGGTATAGCGAAGGTGATATGCCAGGGCATCCGCCAAAGGGCGTTGTGCGGCAAGGTCGGGGGTTTGGGATGCTGTCTGCGACATTCAGCGGTTCTCCTCTTCCTGAAGGAGCAGTCGTTTTTTCATTGAGCCACGGCGGCGCCATTTTCTTCCCATCATCGGCAGGGCCCCGCGAATGATAACCGCTAAAATTCAAAATTTAACCGGGTTAGCGTCCGGAGAAGTCCGAAAACTATTGCATATTAAAGCCTGTCCAGATATTTTTAAGCCTGTTTGCAGGGTTTAGGGGTTTAAAGGTCTAAGCCCATCAGCCAAAAAACCGGAGTTAAGCGTGGCCAGAGTCGAACTACAGAACGTCAGCAAGATCTACGACAATAAAGTTACCGCCATCAGCGATGCCAACCTGACTTTCGAAGACCAGGAATTTGTGGTGCTGGTCGGTCCGTCCGGCTGCGGGAAATCCACCCTGCTGCGCATGATCGCCGGGCTGGAGGAAATTTCCGGCGGTACCCTCTCCATCGACGGCCGGGTGGTTAACGACGTTCCTCCCAAGGATCGCGATATCGCCATGGTTTTTCAGAATTACGCCTTGTACCCCCACATGAGCGTCTACGACAACATGGCCTTCGGGTTGAAGCTGCGTAAATTCGACAAGGAGGACATCCGCAAGCGCGTTCATGAGGCCGCGGAGATCCTGGGCATCAGCGATTATCTGGACCGCAAACCCAAAGCCATGTCCGGCGGGCAGCGCCAGCGGGTGGCTCTGGGCAGGGCCATTGTGCGCAAACCCAAGGTGTTTCTTTTCGACGAACCCCTCTCCAATCTGGACGCCAAGCTGCGGGTCCAGATGCGTATCGAGATCAGCCGCCTGCATTCCCGCCTTAAATCGACCATGATCTACGTAACCCACGATCAGATCGAAGCAATGACCATGGGCAGCAAAATTGTGGTGCTGAAGGACGGCTTTATCCAGCAGGTGGACTCTCCGCTCAATCTCTATAACAATCCCGCCAACATGTTTGTGGCCGGATTTATCGGCAGCCCTTCCATGAACTTCATTCCCGGAGAATTAAGCGACGGCAACGGCATGATTTTCCAGGCAGGAGACCTGAACATTCCCGTTCCTGCCGCGGCGGCCGCCAAATTAACGAGCGCCGGCAAACGTTCGGTGGTTTTGGGGATCCGTCCCGAGAACCTTCACGACAGCCGCTTTGCCGCCAGTCCGGACGTTACCGAGGGCATTCCGGTTCGTCTGGAGGTAGTGGAGCCGATCGGCAACGAGGTTTTTCTCTACTTTAATGCGGGAAATCAGAACATTTGCATGCGCACTGCCGCCGAGCACGAGTATCAGGTTCAGGACAGCATTTCTTTGGGGTTGGATCAGAACCGCCTTTTCTTTTTTGACCCGGATACCCAGGAGCGTCTGGTTTAATCTCTGGGCTATTGCAGCAACCCGGGCTTAACCTCAACCACAATTCCCCTCAAAACAAAGGGCGAAAAATGCCATACACTTTTCCGATTGGAGTGGCCAATTCGGTTTCCAGCAATTTCGGGTTCGATCCGATCGACACGATTGAATACGCCCAGAACGGGCGTTTCGAAATTCTGCAGATTTACCTCAACCAGCAGGTACTGGACGATCCGGCGGTTCTCGATCGCATTTTGAAGGACAGCCATCAGTTCAGCAAAGTGTATTACCATGGCGAAGGTTATCTGAACGACGAATTCCCCGGAAGCGATTATCAGAAAAAGCTCTACGCCTTTCTGGAAAGGACGGAGGCGCCTTCCTTTATCCTTCATTTTGATGAAAAAACCAATATTGACGTCCTGATCCGGGTGGTGGAAAAGCTGGGCAAACAAAAGCCGGCCATCCTGGTGGAAAATTTCTTCCGGGAAAAAGGCAAGGAAGCCGCTGAAAAAAATCTCAAAAAGTTCCTGGCCTTGTTTACCCTTTCCACCAACTTCGGAACCCCCATTTACCCGGTGCTGGATATTCCCCGCCTTTTCCACCGGGACCTGGAGATGGAGACCGGCGAAAGCCTGGAATGGTGTTACCAGGTCCTCAACTTCTTCGGCAACCGCCGCATCCCCATCCTGTTGCACCTCATCGACGCCCAGGACAATGAACAGTCCCGCAATTCATTTGTCGAGCTGGGCAAAGGGGTCCTGCCGTACGACGAGATTTTCCGGTTTATTCTGAAGACCAGGCCCACCATAGCCGGGGCCATTCTGGAATTTGAAGACAAGGTGCATCCCATCTCCTCGCGGGATTACCTGAAGGCTTTGCTGGAAGCATAAAAAAAGGACCTTCTCACCAAGTGCGAAGGTCCTTATATATCCCCTACCCCAGAGGATGTCCCTAAAAAGTAGTGCCGCCCCTAGAAAATGAACTTCTGCGTCATGCCGTATTCCCCGTTTTCATAAGCTACCGGGGGAAAATTCCGCCAGCGGCGAATGGTTTTTTTGATGCAGTTAAGCACCCGGACATCTTTGATATCCGATTCCACGATATGGATGGAGCGTTCGATCACATATCCCTCGGGATGGATGTCGAACTTCACTTCCACCGTGCCGCGAAAGGTGGGGTTATTGCGGTAGTATTTATCCACGCAGCGCTGAACGGTGCGTTTGTTGTCGTTGGCCACACCCATGGTTTCTTCGTAGTCGCGAACCCCGCTGAGAATATCGAAATCGGTGAAGGTTCCGTCGGCGATACCGACGTTTTCTTCATCGGTGTTGTCATTAAATTCCCGCACGGTGGAGGCGTAAGCCTTCTTGCGGGTCAGATAGGGCTCCATGGGCGCATAACGCTGGGAGGTGGTGGGATTAACCCGGGTGGCGATGCCGTCGATGGCATTGCGCACCGTCTGGCTGGTTTTATCCGGGGACTTCAGGAAGGAAACCAGCGAATGGTCGTATTCCGTGGCTTTGTCGGTAATTTCGGTATTGGCGTTGCGCACCGTTTTGGCCCGGCGCCTCTGAAGCTGGGGATCGGCCACCATTTCCCGAACCTCGCGTTCGCCGACCGTTTCCACTTCGGCCCGGATATCAGCAAGGATTTCGCCGGGATTAAAGTAGGCGTAGGATACCTCCTCCTCGGGGACCATCACCGGCCGGGCCTCGTAATATTCCACCAACTGCGCGATGTAATTGCGCTTCACCGCTTCCTTGATGCGCTCGGGAGCGTAGTTGCTGAAATACGTGGTCATGGCGTAAAAGAAAAACAGAACCACCGCGGCCGTCGTTCCCAGGAACTTCCAGTAGCGAATATTGGCAGGAGTCCAAATGGGCTTCCGGAAGAAAACCCGGGTATAATCGTATCCATGATTTCCGAACATGCGTTCACACCTTAATTGGTTCAATCCATAAACTTTCGGCAAAGTAACCGGCCACCCGCGATTGCCGGATGACTTAAATCAAGAAAACAGTTTCGAATTCTTAATTTTGGGCAATTATTTCACACAATTCCCGTAAAAACCGGGGTTTTGGCACTTTGCGAACCCTTTTCCCTAAGTGACTGGGCGAATATAGCATGCGGCTGTTAATCTTGCAAATCATTAAAAAACAATAATCTACTGTAACACAACAACGACACCGAAACGGAGAAAGCGCTATAGATCAAGCGGTGTTAGCTGCGTCAAATTTACGTGAGGTGTGTAAGGTGTGCACAATTGCGAGTAGCGAGGGTACTCGTCAGTGAGCCGCAAAGCATTGCGGCTTTACTGTACTGGTCGCTTCTCGCTGTTCGCTGTTCGCTATTCGTTTCTCGCTCTTAACTGCTCCGCTTCCGTGGCGGCGACGATCGTTGCAGCGGTCAGGTCGCTGGTTACGTTAACCACGGTGCGCATCATATCCAGAATGCGGTCGACTGCCAGAATCAGGGCGATGCCTTCCAGGGGAATCCCCAACTGCTGCAGGATAATCACCAGCATCAGAATGCCCACCCCGGGAGCGGCGGCGGTACCGATGGAGGCCAGGGTGGCGGTGAGAACGATGGTCAGCTGCTGGGAAATCCCCAGCTCCATCCCGAACCAGCTGGCGATAAACATGGTGGCCACCCCCTGGTAAAGGGCGGTACCGTCCATATTGACGGTGGCCCCCAGGGGCAGGACAAAGCTGGTCATTTGTTTGGAGATGCCCACCTGGTCTTCGGCGACCTCCATGGTAACCGGCAGGGTTGCCCCGCTGGAGCTGGTGCTGAAGGCGATCAACTGGGCCTGGCGGATCTCTTTGAGGAAAACCAGGGGGGGAATGCGCGAAAAGAAGCTCTGGACGACCGGATACACCCCGATCATGATGATCAACCCCAGTGCGGTTACCACCGTATAAACGGCCAACCCGCGCAGCACATCGAATCCCTGACTCCCGGCCACGTCGGCGATCAGGGCAAAAACCCCGTAGGGCGCCATTTCGATGACCAGCAGAACGATTTTGATCATCAGTTCGCTGATGCCGTCGAAAAAGGCGATCACCGGGGCGCCCTTTTCTTTGGGGATGAGGGTGAGGGCCACCCCGCTGAAGATGGCGAAAAAGATCACCTGCAGCATCTCCCCGCCGCTAAGGGCCTCGAAGGGGTTTTTGGGAATCATGTTCAGGAAGGTATCCACCGCGGAAGGGTGATTGGCCTGGGCGGAAGCCAGCTTGCTGCCCGCCTGCTCGCTGAAGCTGGCCAGCAGGCCCTGCTGCACCTCGGGGGTCATCCCGTTTCCGAAAAACCCCAGCACAAAATTGGCGAGCAGCAGCCCCACGGTGATGGCGAAGGCGGTGGAGGCCAGATAATAAAATACCGTTTTGCCGCCGATGCGCTTCATTTTGGTGATGTCGCCCAGGCTGGCGGTTCCCACGATCAGCGAGGACAGAACCAGGGGCACCACGATCATCTGAATCAGGCGGATAAAGGCGGTTCCCAGTGGTTTCAGCTCGGAAATTTCCGCCCCGAACGCCCAGCCGGCCAGGGCCCCAAACACCATGCCCAGCAAAATTTTGTAGTGCAGGGCCATCCGGAAGAGCCGTTCGAAAAACAGGTAAATGGCGGCCAGCAGCATAAAGGAGCGGCTGAGGGAGATCAGCCAGGCGTAATCCCCGCCCACCAGGCCCTCACCTTGGGCGTATAAGGCAACCCCGCCGATCAGAAAGATAAAAAAGAGCGCCCAGTGCAGGGGTTTAACGGTCTTTGGTGAAGACATATTTACTCCGGATCAACGCCTGGCCACGGCATTTGCCCCCGGGACCAGGCTGGTTTTAAGGTCGGGTCATTCGAGTTAACAGCGATCAGCGATCAGCGATCAGCGATCAACAATCAGCGATCAGCAATCAGCGATCAACAATCAGCGATCAGCGATCATCAATCAGCGATCATCAATCAGCGATCAGCGATCAGCGATCAGCGATCAGCGATCAACGATCAGCGATCAGCGATCAGCGATCAGCGATCAACAATCATCTATCAAATTCTTCCCACATATTCAAGGAGTTTATTGGGAAGCTGGGCTGATTTTGCTAAGTTGACCCTCGAAGGAGAAAAAAACCATGTCCTACCTTACTCATCTGGAATGCGCCCTCACCGGGGAGACTTTTCCCAGCGAGCAGTTGTGGAATCTGGCCCCCAGCGGGAAGCCCCTTCTGGCGCGCTACGACCTCAAAAAAGTGGCCGCCGTCTGGAACCGGCAAGATCTCGCCGAACGCCCGCACACCCTGTGGCGCTACCGGGAAGTGCTCCCCATGCGGGATTTTGATAACGCCCTGAGCCTCGGGGAAGGTTTTACCCCGCTGCTGCCCGCCCGGCGCCTGGGAAAGGCGCTGGGATTCGAGACCCTGTTTATCAAGGATGAGGGCGTTAACCCCACCACCTCCTTCAAGGCGCGCGGCATGGCGGTGGCGGTTTCCCGGGCCCGGGAACTGGGGGCCACCGCCCTTTCGGCTCCCTCCGCCGGGAACGCCGCCGGGGCGATGAGCGCCTACGCGGCCATTGCCGGACTCCCCGCCTTCGTTTTTATGCCCCGCGATGTCCCCATAGCCTTTATCGGCGAATGCCGCGCCCTGGGGGCTTCGGTGACCCTGGTGGACGGATTGATTACCGACTGCGGCCGATTGGCGGCGGAAGGGGTGCGCACTCACAACCGCTTCGACCTCTCCACCCTCAAGGAACCCTATCGCCTGGAGGGCAAAAAAACCATGGGCTACGAACTGGCCGAACAGATGGACTGGACTCTGCCCGATGTGATCATCTATCCCACCGGGGGCGGCACCGGGCTGATCGGGATGTGGAAGGCCTTTGCCGAGATGGTGGAACTGGGCTGGGTATCGGGCGGGAAGCTGCCGCGGATGGTTTGCGTGCAGGCGGAGGGCTGCGCCCCCATGGTGCGCGCCTTCGAAAAAGGCGACCGGTTCGCCGAACCCTGGCAAAACGGCAAAACCGCGGCCGACGGGCTGCGGGTCCCCGCGGCGGTCGGGGATTTTCTGATCCTGCGCGCCCTCCGGGAAAGCAACGGCACCGCCGTGGCGGTCAGCGATGGGGCTATGATATCGGCCGCCGGGGAAATCGGGCGCAGCGAGGGCATTTTTCCCAGTCCGGAAGGCGGGGCCACTCTGGCCGCTTTCCACGACCTGCGCCGCAGCGGTTGGATTAAGGACGGCGAAAGGGTGGTGCTCTTCAACACCGGAAGCGGGCATAAATACGCGCACCTGTGGGCGGAGGATTCCCGGGCATGAGCAGGGCCGGGGCGCTGATGCGCCTTTGCCGTCCGGCCAACGGGTTGATCACCATGCTGAGCGTGGCGGTAGCGGCCCGCCTTACCGGGCCGGTGGGCGATTGGATGCCGGTATTGCTGGCGGCCCTGGCCGCCTTCCTGATCGCCGGGGCGGCCAACACCCTCAACGACATCATCGATCTGCCTATCGACCGGGTAAACCGCCCGGACCGTCCCCTCCCCGCCGGGCAGCTTTCTTTGCCAACGGCCCGCGTTTTTTCCCTGGTCGCGTATTTGGGCGGCATTGCCCTCAGTTTTGCGGTTTCCCGGCCCCTGGGATGGATGGCCACTTTTTTTGCCGGGCTAACCGCGCTGTATTCCCTCTTTCTCAAAAAAACCGCATTGTGGGGTAATCTGGTGGTCAGCCTTTCCACCGCGGCGGTATTTGTTTTCGGCGGTTTGGCCCTGGGAAGGCCGGAAAAAACCCTTTGGCCGGCCATTTTCGCCTTTTTTATGCACCTGGCCCGGGAGATTATCAAGGACATGGAGGACGTGCGCGGTGACGCCCTCGCGGGGGCGCAAACCCTGCCGATCCGTTTTGGCATGAAAAGCGCCGCGCGATTCACCATTGCCGCCTTGATCATCATGATGGGGCTAACCCTCCTGCCCTATCTGAACGGGGTTTACGGCAGGGCCTATCTGACAACCCTGCTGGTGGGGGTTTTTCCGGTGCTGATTTTCATCGCAGTTACCCTCGGGCGCCAGGGAGAGAATGCCGATTTTTCCCGCCTGAGCAACCTGCTCAAGGTGGATATGCTGGTGGGTCTCCTGGCCATTTTTCTGGGTTAGGGCAGAGGCGATCCGCCGGCAGCAGCGTCCCTCGCATAAAAAGGTATTAAAAGCGTTTTTCCGCGACGGCACCCGGCCTATATTTCCCAGGACCCCAAAATCCCGATTTTCAAAACGGAGCCAAAAGCGTGACCCAACCTTCATCTCCTCATTTTGCCGCCGGTAATGGCGAAGGCTGGCAGGCCCGTCGCCTAACCGGCCTTTTCAGCATGCATCAGACCTATGTGGAAACGTTTTTGGCGGAATTGCGGGACTTCGGCCCCTACCAGGAGAGCCAACACGCCTCGGTAAACCGTTATTATCTGCAGTTTATTGCCCGGTTTGCCGGAGTGGAACAGGCCCAGCTGGTCCATTTTAACGACGCCGGAAAACACCGCCTTCTGGAAGCGGTGGGCGACAATCCCGAGCTGCACCCCACCGAGCTCCTGCCCACCCTGCGCCATTATTTTCCGGAATTTCACAAGAACCGCTTTCCGGTTATTATCCCCGGCAATCCCAAACACCCGCCCCTGGCCGAAATGGACGCCCTGCTGATTCCCCTGGAAGCGCGCCTGGACCATTTCGATTTCCTGATTCTCTACGGGGCCGGTTTTCACGAATTTTTTCTGGACAACACCTTCGCAACCCTTCTGCGCGGCCTGTATGGCGGAACTGGACGCCTGAGCCGTATTTTGCCGGAAGGGGAACTCTGGAATCAGCTGGTGGACCGCCTTAAGCTGGAGTATAACTTTGTGGAGCAAAATCTGTTCGACCGGCGCTTCAACGCCTTCCGGGAAGAACTTTCCAATATCCGCATGGTCTTTGAGCCCATTGTTTCCCTGGACCGGGATTACCAGAGCCTGACCATCTGGGGCTGGGAAGCCCTGGCGCGGGACGGGCGATCCGGCAAAACCCCCCTTCATTTGTTTGAAGCCGCCGAGCTGTGGGGCATGCAGTTTCAGACCGAGCTGGACTGTTGCTGTTTGCGCCTGGCCCTGGAAACCTATCATCAGGAAAACCGGCGCTCGCGGACCCTGCGCGGGGATCAGCCCAAGCCGCTTTCCGTGAACGTCTTCCCCAACACCATCCTGCGTTCCCGCTACCGCAAATTCCTCCACCAGTTGCTGAAAGAGGAAAAACTGCTGCCGCGCAACACCCTAATCCTGGAACTATCCGAAAAAACCCTCATCCACAGCGATTCGGTCGTCAATGAGAACCTGTATCTCTCCCACTTTAAACGGGTGATGGAATCGCTGCGCGAGGAATTTCGCCTGGATTTCGCCATCGACGATTTCGGTGCGGGGTATTCTTCCATTTCCCGGCTCAACCGCCTGGTGCCCGGCTATCTGAAGATCGACCGCGACATCCTGATGATCGATCCCCACCAGGGTCAGGAGGTCATCCGCTACGTCAAACAATTTGCCCGCAAGATCCCCGGCCGGGGCATCCAGATTATCGTGGAAGGCTTCGACAACAAAAGCAATTCCCTCTCCCTCAAGGAGTTGATCTACCAGCTGGACGTCGACTTTCTGCAGGGTCATTTTTTCGGAAAAGCGGGGGCCAACCTGCACGCCCGGATCAGCGACCAGAAATGGCCGGCCATCAAACGGGAGCTGGGGTGGGAATAGCGCCTGCGGCGCCGTGGTGGGGTGTGGGGGT
>JAGRBF010000542.1 GCA_020434205.1 Calditrichota bacterium
TTTCGCACATTTTTTTGTAATAGTCGTATTTTTTGGTCATGGTTTGCAGCCAGGCAGCGCCGTTCATATTGACTCCGAGTTTGAGATGATTTCTTGCAACCCCATCCAACCCTAAATCAAATACCGGCGAAACCCAAAAGCACTAAAATCTTTTATTCACAAGGAGCGGTGGTATAGCAGGGTCAGGAAGCGGCCCGCTTTTTATCGCGAATGCGCAGATTCACCATCTCGACCCCCACCGAAAAGGCCATGGCAAAATAGATATAACCCTTGGGCACATGGACGTCAAAACCTTCCAGGATGAGGGTCATGCCGACCAGAATCAGAAAGGACAATGCCAGGATTTTGATGGTCGGGTGTTTTTCCACAAAATTGCCGATACTCTGGGCGGCAAACAGCATCACCCCCACCGCGATCACGATGGCCACCGCCATAATCATCACATCTTTGGCCAGGCCAATGGCGGTGATCACCGAATCCAGGGAAAAGACGATGTCCAGCACGGCAATCTGGACCAGCAGCAGCCCCATGCTCTGGGCAAACTGCTTTTTCCCGCCGGGGTGATCGTCTTCTTCAATATTGTGGTGGATTTCCCGGGTGGATTTGGTGAGCAGAAAAAGGCCCCCGACGATCAGGATAATATCCCGGCCGGAAATGCCCTGGCCGGACACCGCAAACAGATCGGCGGTCAGGCTCATCACCCAGGAAATGGAAAAAAGCAGGATCAGCCGGGAGATCATGGCCAGCCCCAGGCCCAGATTAAGGGCCAGGCGGCGCTGCTTCTCCGGTAATTTTCCCACCAGAATGGTGATAAAAATGATGTTGTCTATGCCCAGAACGATTTCCAGGGCAGTGAGGGTTCCCAGGGCAATCCAGGCCTGGGGGTCGGCAATCCATTCAAACATGAGTTTTCCTCAGGTGACGTTTGATCCCAGCAAATAGTGCACACAGCCTGGGCAATGTTAACCCAATCGCGCAAAACCGGCAAATATTTGCCGGGAGACTTTTCGGGGGAAATGGCTTAGGGCGTGTTGGCAACAGGTTGAGAGTACGGCTGCGGGGAGGCTTTTCCGAGGGTCAGCGCCCACCGCAGGAAACGCACCTGCAGGGACCATGGTTGGATCTCAGGAGAAAGGCCCAGTTGGGCTTGTGCCTTGGTAAAAGCATCTTCCACCAGGGCGTCGTGAAGAGGGCGGAAGATCAGCGGCCAGGACAAATTGGCAATCCCGCGGGCCGACATTTCCAGATTGTGGATCAAAAAGGTTTGATTTTCCGGCAGGGCTTCCATACGGAGTTCATGGAAGCCGTCAAATCCGCGTGGTCCGGTGAAGCGGAAGCGAATATAGGTTGAAGGCTGGTATTCCTCAACAAAATAACGAATGGGGCCGTGTCCTCCATCAGCGCCCACCGAAAGGGGGCGGTCAAATTTCATTCGGGGCCAGGCTTCTCCCGGCCACAGGCGATCCTCCCGGGAGGCCAGGGTATCCAGGAGGGCGCCTACCGTTTCGATCGGGGCGTTCATCTCGCGACGGTGAGTATTGCGGATCTGCATCAGCGGTATTTTTCTGTCATGTAGCGGTAGCCCTCATCGATCAGCTCCCGCAGAACGGCTTCATCGACATCCGCCAGCCTTTTGATATACAGGCAGGATTTGCCGGTTTTGTATTTGCCGAGTTTGTCCATCAATTCCGCATAGCGTCCGAAACCGGGCATAATGTAGAGGGTGAGATTGCTTTTGCGCGGGCTGAACCCGGTCATCAGCATATCCCCTTCCCGGCCGCTTTCGTATTTGTAATGATAGGTCCCGAAACCGACGATGCTGCCGCCCCACATCACCGGGGGCTCCCCGGTAATCTCCCCCATCATGTCCAGGATGCGAAAACAGTCGGCGCGTTTTTTTTCATCGTCTACCGTCTGCAAAAAGGCATCCACGCTATGCGAATTGGGAACGGTTTTGTTTTGGGCCTGGG
Organism: Calditrichota bacterium; assembly: GCA_020434205.1. GTDB lineage: Bacteria > Calditrichota > Calditrichia > RBG-13-44-9 > J075 > JAGRBF01. The sequence goes on from JAGRBF010000542.1 coordinate 1,971, forward strand.
ACAAAAGCACCTCCGGGGATCAATTTTTTACCAGGGCGTGTTGATAATTAGAA
>JAGRBF010000059.1:0-13427 GCA_020434205.1 Calditrichota bacterium
ATCAGGTAGTATTTACCCCAGCCTTTTTCCGATTGGCGGATGTCTGCCAGGGAAAGGGTGTAGGCCGATAGCTGTTCCGGCGACGGGGCCGGGGCGGTGTAGCTCATCAAAAGGGTGATGCCGGCGGTCAGAACCGTACCCAGCATATTCCACCACATCCAGTAAATGATTTCGTGACCCAGCCACAGTCCGGCCAGCCACAGACTCACATTAACCGCCACCCCCACTGAAATACCCCAGAAAATGCCGGTGGCGTTGGCCCGTTTGGAAAGGATGCCCACCAGAAAAGCGGCGGCAATGGGGCCGTAAAAGGCCGAGCCGATTTTGTTGACCACCTCGATGATGGTGCCCTGGATCAGGGGAGCCAGAAAGGCAAAAGCGGTGATCAGCACTCCCCAGATAACCGTTACCACCTTGCCGATGAAAAGGGAACGCTCCCCGGAAGAGAGGGCATCCGGCACAAAATCCTGCATGGTAACCGCGGAGAGAGAATTGAGGGTGGAGTCCACCGAGGACATCGCTGCGGCCAGGATGGCGGCGATCAGCACCGCTTTGAGGCCGGTGGGCACATGGGCGATGATGTAATGGGGCACCAGGTAATCCGGATTGTCCACGGTTACCAGGGCCTGTAAATCCGGGCTTTGCTGGTATACCGCAAAAACCGCAATCCCCAGCAGCATGTAAAGGGCGGTAAGGGGAAAGCGGGCCAGCCCATTAAAAAAGAGAGATTTTTTGGTGCTTTCGATGGTGTCGGTGGAGAGTCCGCGCTGCACCTGACTCTGATCGGTGCCGTAATAGGAGATGTAGAGGAAGAACCCGCCGATCAGCACCCCCCAGAAGGGTGTGGTGCTACCGTCCCCCAGGCCCGTTCCCGGATCGATGGCCCGCAGCCTTTCGGCGGGGAGGATCTCAAAAATTTTCCAGACGCTGCCCACCTCCTCGATAGCCAGGGCAATGCACAGGGCAATGCCGCCCAGCAGCATCACCATCTGGATGACGTCCGAATACACCACCGCTTTCATCCCGCCGATGGTGTCGTAGATGATGGTGACCACCCCGATCAGAATGATCATCAGCCAAAGGGGGGTTTCCAGGGAAACCGACATCATGATGGCGGTGGTATAGATAATCACCCCGGCTGCCAGGCCCCGGCTCACCAGAAAAACCGCGCTCACCAGATAGCGGGTGGCGGCGTTGAAGCGCATTTCCAGGTATTCGTAAACGCTGACCAGTTCCAGACGCCGGAAAAAAGGCACCATAACCGCCATCAGGACGATCACCGCCAGTGGCAAAGCCAGCTCAAACTGCAGCCAGGTGAGGCCGCCCCCGGGTTTGAGGGCCACAAAAGCGGGCTTGGAAATAAAGCTGATCGCCGAAGTCTGGGTGGCCATGGTGGAAATGCCGATGGCCCACCAGGAGAGGCTGCGGCCACCGACGTAATAATCATCCTTGGAGGTCTGGTCTTTTCCGAGAAAAACGCTGAGCAGGATCATGCCCAGCAGATAAGCGCCAACAATGGTCCAGTCGAAAGGGGTCATCTATTCCACCACCCCTTTGTTGGGGAAGAGGTCGGGATTGAGGCCCGGGACCACCCTGAGGGCGTTGCCGTAATAAAGCTTGCGCAGCACCGCGTCGGGCAGATCCAGCCCGTAGAGGCGCCAGAAAGCGTGGCGGCGGCGGTAGTATTTGATGTAGTCGTCGCGGGTTTCCAGGACCCGGAAATAAACGTGGTATTCCTCGGGATTCCAACTGTCCTTGCCGAACATAACCCGGTCCTGGTATTTGATCATCCAGTCGCGGGCAAAATAGGGTTGCCGGCCCAGTTCCGCGAGAACCGCCCCGATTTCCGTGTAAACGTTGGGGCATTCGTCCAGCAGTTTGCCGAGACGGGCCAGGTCGTTGCCGTACCAGCCCAGGTGGGCGTTAATAAAGATCGTTTTGGGGTGCTGGCGAAATATGTTGTGCTGCTCGGCGATGATGGTCTCGAACGGGGCGTCCTTACCGGGAATACGTTTGCGCTCGGGACGCTCCTTGAGCTCGTACCAGCGTTCGTTGTTGGCGTCGTGCGGCTGCCAGAACTGGGCGGGGTCGGCGGCGTGGATCAGCACCGGAATGCCCAATTCGGCGCATTTGTCCCAAACCGGGGCGATCCGGGGATCGTCGATCCGGAGGCGGTTGCCGTCGCTGTCTTTCACATCCATGCCCAGATTTTTGTAGATCTTCAGGCCTTTAGCGCCGTATCGGACATCCCGCTCCAGGTGGGCGAGAGCTGTTTCCAGCCACCCGTCGCTGCCCACCCCTTCCCAGTCGACATTAGTGAAAACCAGGACCCGGTCGGGAATTTCCCGGGCGGCGCGTTGGACAGATTCCTTCAGGAATTCCCCGTCCTTCAGCCCGAATTTAAAGGAGCCGTCTGGCTGTTGGATGCGACGGAACCCGCGCCCGGACAGGTTAACCATGGCGGCCATGTTCAGGCTGTCCATTTGCCGGGCCAGAAGCTGCAGGTCCTGAGTGGGCATGGAAAACTGGTGGTTGTGGACATCTACGAAGGGATATTTGGCGTGGGTGATGAGGTGTTCGGGAACCACCAGGGTGGAGGGCGGATCGTACTCTTCCACGGTGAGGGTTTGCGAATAGCCGATACACGTCAGCAAGATCATAAAAAAGGCGCTGCGAAAAAGCATGGTATTTGTACCTCGGGTTGGATTTGCAGCGACAATCTAACGGTTTGAGCTCAAAAATGGAAGGAAATAAAAGGCCCCCGCGATGGGTGTCGCGGGGGCCGGAAGGATGAGCCGCACTTTATTCCAGAATTCGCAGATCGCTTTCCTGAAAATGAGTGCCTTGCAGCGGGTGCTGTGGGCTCGTTCCCTCTCTCCCTTGGTCCGCAGGGGGGACATCCGGGGGGGCCGGCGGTTGGTGCCGGCTCAATTGGTGATCTCCCGGCGGTTTAGGCAAATTGGCCTGTTCCTCGAGATGATCTGCCAGGGCCTCGGCCAAATCTCCGACCGTGTTTACCAGATTGCGCGCACCGTCGGCCAGACGGTCCAGCACGCCCGCGGGCTGGGGGGTGTAAAGGACCGGCGGCGGGGCTGCTGCGGGAGCTGCGGTCGGGGGCCGGTCCGGGGGCAAATTGTTGAGGAACAGGACGCCCAGGAAAGTTGCCAATACCCATTTAGAAGCATTCATGATAACCTCCTTTTCCCAAAAGACGGGTTATTCGATTTTTTGGGCCATGTTAAACAGGGCCATTCCGGCCATCATTCCGGCCAGGAAGTTGGTCATTTTGGCGACCATTTGCAGCATCCACCGGATGTAGATGGCCACCAGTTGCGGCTCCATATCCAGGGCCGTCAGCACCGTAAGGGCGGCACCTGCCAGGAACATAAATCGCGAAAACTGCGGAAATCGGTTGATCAGATGCATAACAAAACCACCCAAAAAAATACCGAAAAAGATGGGAATCAAATTAATGTGCATTGCCATGTCGACCTCCTTTCTATGCCCGTCATAATAAAAATCGCGTCACTCACACTTATGTGACGCCAAAAAAAACAATGTCGCAAAAAGCCCGGAAAATTTGGTTTTTTGGCCATTATTTGTATTTTTTTTGTGGAGTCCTGTCACATTTTTACAAGTATCCCTATTTAGGTAAAAAGGAGCGGCCGCAGTTGCGAGTTGGGTCCCCTTGCCATGGAAGGTCAATACATGCCAGGATTTGCGGCGGAAATATTGTCCAGACAACGGGGTTTGCGGATGGGTAATCAGCCTGAGGAGTCCGATCGGTTTATTGCCATTAAGAAGAAAGTGATGCGCGTATTTGTTTCATCCGGGGTTCCGCCCCAGATGCGGGAGGAGCTCTTCTCCAATATTCTCGGAACCCTGGCAAGGAGAAGCAGGGGAGAGCACGGTCCGCCCGACCCGGGGTGGATCGACTTTGAAGGACTGGAATTTTATATCCTGAAGGCGGCCTGGCTCCAGGCCCGTGGTTTCCGAAGAGATAAATACCGGGCCAGCAAAAAAAGGACCGACCATGATGTGAATTGGGAGGAATTTGAGGAGCTCGGAATGCTCAGCAGCGCCCTTAATCCCGATCAAAAAGAAGAGCTGTTTAACGGGACAATCGGTCCCCGGGAATATCCCGGTATTCAGGATTTCTTACATGAAATTCTGGAAAAAATGCCTCCCCGCTTTCGTCTGATTTGGGATTTGCGCAGCCGGCGGAAAAAATATCACGAGATGTTTGACGATTTGTATGGAAAACCCGGTTTCGAAAATTTTTCCCCGGAGCGGGCCGTTTTTGCGGCGACCCTGCGAAAAACCTTTACCAGAAGTTTCGCGCTGATGCGCAGCATCATTCTGGTGGAATGCCTCAACCGGCTTTGCCGCAATCTTCGCCATTACCGCCATACCACGGTTTTGGACGTTCTGGACGAAATTCCCCATGCGGAGTATGTGACATCCGATCTGCCCATTCTATTTCGGGAACAATACCTGTTTGCGCAATTCCGGACCCCGCGTTCCCCGGCTTTGCTGCAAAAGTTGGAAGGCCTTCCCGCTGCCCGCATGGACCTGTTGCACGACCATTTCCGGGACCTGCGAAGTTATGATGACCTGGCCCTCCGGCACCTGAAAGAGGGCGGTCAGAGTAATCCGGAACCGCATCAACTGGCCGCCACAGCGGTAACCTATTTTAATGATATCAGCCAAATTCTCATTCCAAGATGGGGAGGGAACTAAAATGAAAGATCATTTCCCCGAAACGTACCGGGACATTCTCATCACCGAAATTATTGACGAGTGGTTGGGACTGCCCATAGAAGAAAGACTCGCCGGGGTTAAACAACTCCTTGGCAACAACCCGGATCTCCAGCCGGAACTCGGGCGCGCTCTCGAGGAGGAGCTGGCCATGATGCCGTTCCTGGAACTGTCCGCCGGAAGAGGGCCCGACCCATCTCTTCTATCGCGAATAAGGGCGGCCCGCCGGCCGCTCTTATATATCCACCCGCAAACCTTCGACAAACTGGTCATCGAACCCGGTGCCTTTCTGCCGGATGAGGTGACGGTCCTGAAGGAACATCAGGAACCGCTGATCCGCTCGTTGATCAGCATTATGGGAGATGCCCCGGTTACCCATCCTTCCGGGAGCCCCCAGACCCGCTCGGCTATGGCCTCCGACCTTTCCGAAAAAGACAAGGGTGGATTAGCCGCCTTTTTCCAGGCCGGGGAATCCGGCCAGCGTTTCCCCCTGCGGCTGCGCAACGGTTATTGGGCCTCCCCGGACCTGGCCGGTCTGGAGTTCTATTGCCTGGACCGGGACGACACCATTCCGGAGCGCCTGAGAGGAACCCTCAACCTGACCTGGAAAAACACCCCTCTGGAATTTGAGGACCAGGCCATGTTGTCCGGCCGGGTTAACCTGTTTCTGAAGGTGTGTTAAGATGGATGGGGTCGGCGTAAATAACGGGGCGGGTCCGCACTTCGTGCCCCATCTGCGCTCGGCTTATGAAGCGCAGCTTCCGGAAAACTGGAGCACCCGCCATGCCTTTAAAAAGTTGTGCGGGGCGGTCCGCCATGCCCTGCAGGCTTATATCTGTCTGATCGCCCAATTCGACTCCCGGCAGCTGTTCCTCAAAATCCTGGCCGGGGCGAGCGTGGATGCCGAGGGCCGCCATTTGGTAAGCCTGTTGAGCTACGCCCCCATCCCGGTTAATCCCCGCCGCCATCCCGGGAATTATCAGGCCCTCTCCAGAGGACAGGCCCTTTGCCTGGAGAATCTGGATAAAGATGCCCAGGGGATTCTCAATCCCCGGCGGATTCGGGAGTTGGGTTTGCGCACCATGATCGCCCATCCGGTGCGCACCTCCGGTCACCATGCCTACCTGGTCCTGTATTACCAGGAGGATAAAAAACTGGGCGAGGATGAGCATCACCTCCTGGAGGTCTTCGGAACCCATATATTGGCCATTGCCTCCCAGAATCGCCGCGCCGACCGTCTGAGAACCTTCCGGAATATTGTCGAAGCCCTGCCCCGGGAATTGCCCGCCAACATCACCCAGGATTACCTGCCCAGAATTAAAACCGCCGCCTGCACCCTGCTGGATGGTGACCGCTGCAACGTTTGGTTGCTGAATCCGCAGGAGCGGCGTTTTACCTCCAACCGCCCGTTTTCTACCGAGCCGCAGGTTAGCCTGGAAGGCAAGGATTTTGAGGTGATGCGCCGCTTCTGCCTGGATGGCAACAGCCATTATTTCCTCCGGAAACTGGATGAAGGCCCGCTTCTGCCCAGCACCCGGGAAGCGGTGAAGCGGGGAGCGCAAACCGTGCTGACGGTTCCCATGAAGGCTGGCAATAACCACACCGGATTTATCGAAATCGTCTGGCACCGCGAAAAAAGGCTGGACGACCTGGACCAGCATCTGCTGCGCAGTTTCTCCCTGCACGCCGCCCTGATGTGGTCGCAAAGCGATCATCAAAAGACCTTCAGAAACATCAACGCTATCCTTCAGGATATGATCGAGGCAGAGAAAACCTCGGAATTCCTGGCCCTGCTGCTACCGCGAATCCGGGATCTGGTGGATTTTGATTTCGGCTGGATCAGCCTGCTCAATACCCGCACCAATAAACTGGATATTGCGGAAACCATCGGGGAAGGGGAATACAAACGCGATGTTCTGTTCTACGGCGAGGGAATCTCCGGGCTGGCCCTCAAGGAAATGCGTCCCATCATGGTCGAGGATGTGCGCGAAGAAAAATGGCAGGATATTTATGTGGAGTACGATTCGCGGACCCGCTCGGAAATGGCCATTCCCATTATTGCCCAGAATTCCCGGGTGCGTATCGATACCCGGATTTCCTTCCGCCCCAAGAAACTGGGGGTTATCAATCTGGAAAGTTTCCAGAAGAAAAACTTCACCGCCCACCATCGCGAACTGCTGATGATCCTGGCCCGCCACGTGGCGGCCTGCTTCGAAAGGCTGGTCTCCCTGGAACACCTCGAGCAAATGCACGATCTGGTCAAAAGTCTGGTGGGGATTCGCGACTGGGACAAAATTTTCCGCACCGTGGTCTCCGCCATCACCGATGCCTTCGGGTTCGTTCACGTCAATATTTCCCTGGTAAATCAGGACAGCCAGACCATTTCCACCAAATACGTCAATGGCCTTAGCGAGGAAGAGGAAAAAGAATTTAAGGCCATGGCCACTCATAAACTGGACAGCGAGGACATCCAGGCCTACGTCTATCGCACCCGCGAGGTAATCGTTCCAGAGGAAGGTGACAAACGCTTCGACCAGGATATTTACCAGCGTTTTGGGCACGACAAGCTCATCCGGGTCCTGGTGCCCATGATTTTACCCTCGGAAGATCGGGTTATCGGTACCGTGGAAGTGGGTTATCTGCGCGAAAACACCCCGTATATCTACGAGCGCGAAATTCGTATGCTGCGCAGCTTTATCGATTATTCGGTGCTGGCGCTGCAGCAGGGAAATCGCGGCATGCTGGAGGTGATCAGTCACGAAATCGCCAATGCCGTGGCAGGGATTCGCAACAATACCGACTTTCTGAAGCGCCGTCACACCCGTTTGCCGCAGGAGTTGATCGAACGGAAGCTGGATGACGTCTTGCTGGATGCCTACCTGTTGATTCGCCAGGTCAAAAAAATCACCTATATGCTGGGAGCCCCCCAGCCGCCATCCCAAATCAAGGAAACCCTGCTCTTCCGGGATGTGGTTATCAAAACCATTAAACAATTGATCAACTTTATCTCCGAGCAAGGCCACAATCCCCAAAACGTGCATTACCACGGCGACGACAAATACAAAATTCCCCCCTTGTTTCTCGATCCGGTAAAGTTGAACGAGGTGGTTTTCAACCTGGTCATCAACGCCATCAAATACGCCAAACCGGGTAAATCCGGATTTGAACTGGAGATCAGCGCTTTCGAAGAGGGGGACTTCTACGTCCTGGCCTTTGCCGACCAGGGGATCGGGATTGAGCCCCAGTATACCGCCAAGGTGTTCGAGACCGGATTTCGGGCCCCTTCGGCGATTGTTAGAAACGTGTCCGGCTCCGGATTAGGGTTGTCCATTTCCAAACACATCATGGCGGATATCGGGGGGGATCTTATTCTGGACAACAACGCCAGCCCCACCGTGTTCAAAATCCTGTTACCCAAATATCTCAGGGAGGCCGGGCATGATTCTGCTCATTGATGATGAAACCAGGCGCTTTCACAGCCATCGCATGGAATTGGAGGAATGCCTGACGGTTCACGGTCTGGAGGTTCGGGTAAAACGGGACACCGACGATGCCTATCAATTTTTCAACGCTAACAAAGCGGCGATTCGCCTCATTATTCTGGATATCATGATGTCCCCCGGGGAGGTTTTTTCCCGCCACAGCACCGAAAGCGGCCTGCGCACCGGAATGGTTTTTTTTGAGTATATCCGGGGACAGCGGCCAGACTTGCCGGTTATCGTTTTTTCCAATGTCAGCGACCCGGAGGTCGGTAAAACCTTTGCCGCAAAGGAGAATTGCCGTTTTCTCCAGAAAATTGACGTTGCCCCACTGGATCTCGTGGAGGAGGTCTGCGAAATGTTGGGTTTGAAACCAGGGAATTGACATGAAGATTTCTGTCGAACAAAAGTTTTTCGCCCGTTTTGAGGCGCTGCTCAGCGAAAGCGAGTCGGTTTTTGAGGAGGGGCAGCAGGCCCTTTTTTATCAAAAGAGCGCTATCTGGCTGCAGCCGCGCCTCAAGGACCTGAAGGCCATGTTGCCGGGGCCCTTAATCTCCCAGGTCCTGGAGACCGGCGAGGCCGGCGAGCGCAACGACCGCCTTCATCATCTGACGGTCAGGCTTCCCGGAGGCTCCCGGGAAGCCTTTCTGACGTCCTGCGCAGACGACCATTACTGGTCCTTTTGCGATGTGACCCGCCGTTCAGACCGCAGCGAAGTGGGCACCATCAGGGACTCCTGGCTGCGGTTTACCAACGATCTGGAGCTAACCCGCTGCCGCAGCCTGCTTCATGATGATATTCCTCTCCCGGATTTGCACAACCTGCTGCATACCCTTGCTGAAAAAGGGGATTCCTACGATTGGCGGGTTTGCCAGGAAATATTGAAAAATCCCAACGACCTGCAAAGGCAGGCCCTGGATCTGGTTCGGGATATCGCACGGATCATATTGCGTCGTCTCTCCAGCCCGGGCCGGGTGGTCGAGGATGGAGAAGCGCTTTACCAGCGATACAAACGCAAATGGGAAGTGGCGTTTTTTGGGGAATATGTTGCAATCTTTATGGGAGATATGTTATTTCACAATAAGGATCTGGGTAAACTCCAAAAACAAATTGCTGATTATCAGAACCGGATGGGGAAAGCGCGGTTTTATGTCCGTAAGGTAGGCGGACCCCTGCCGCAGATGATCGGACCACTTGGAGGTACGACTTGACAGTTGCCGCTGCCTAGGAGACGGGAGTTGACAAAGAAAGCGATCTTGGAAAATTATTGGTGGGGACAAAATGGCCGGGCGGTAATCCTGGACTCCGCCAAACCGGAAAACCGCCGCCAGTTCTTTTATCCGATACTGCCCGGATGGGTTTGCCATCCCAAATATCCGGACAAGCGGATTCCGGTACGGATGTTGGTGGATACCGGAACCGATATTACGGTTTTTCGCCCCAATCTGATCGGGGAACTGGAAGAGCGCCTTCCCGTTCTTTTGGCCCCGCTGGGTATTATCCAGCACGGCCTGGGGAAAGAGGGTAATCCCAGCCCGATTTACGACCTGGAATTGCGCCTGGAAAACGGCCATCGTTTCAAAATCAACAACAAAATCGCCGCAGCTTCCAAAACACTGCACTTCGATGTGGCCGACGTTTGGCTGGGGCAGGATGTGCTGAGCAACTACTCTTTGGAAATTAATGGGCCGGCCAAAACCCTGTCCCTTTATGTAATGGAATAAAAACCCCTTATGCCGGGTCCTTCAGCAAATGGGAAAACTGCTTCATAAATTTAACCACCTTGGGCCCCACCACCGCCGAACAATAACCCTGATTGGGGTGGGTATTGAAGTAGTTCTGGTGATAGGCCTCAGCCGTGTAGTAATCGCTCAGGGGCGTGATCTCGGTGACGATGGGATCGTCCCACAGCCCGGCTTCGTCCGTGGAGGCTTTGGATTCCCGGGCTATCTGGCGCTGCTGTTCATCGTGATAAAAAATAGCGGAGCGGTATTGGGTGCCGATATCCGCACCCTGGCGATTCGGCGTGGTGGGATCGTGGATATGCCAGAAAACGTTGAGAATCTCCTCGTAGCTGATCTCCAAAGGGTCGAATTCGATGCGGGCAACCTCGGCATGGCCGGTGGCGCCGCTGCACACCATTTCGTAAGTGGGATTGGCAAGTTGGCCGCCGGTGTAACCGGATTCCACATGCACCACACCTTTCAACCGTTGAAAAATGGCTTCCACACACCAAAAACATCCGGCGCCGAGGGTGGCCAACTGGGTGTTGCTTTCAGACATGATGTCTCCCTGCGCAATGATTTGGGCTTTCTAAATTTTGGCTTCGCTGGGATGAAACGCAATCCGTCCCATGAAGGTTTCCCGGATATTGACCACCGGCCGCCAGCCGTCCTTGCGGGTAAAATTACCGCTCTGACGATCAAAATCGTAAGCGGCGGCATAGTGGTCGGGGTTGCCCATAATTTCGCCGATTGCATCGGCAATAAAGTTGACCTCGGTATCCAGCATGGTCGGGTGGAGGGAAATCCGCACCCAGCCCGGTTTACGGCTGAGGTCCCCGTTGTCGATCATGTCGGTTATTTCCCGGGATGTTTCGGCGTCGATGTCCAGCAAAACGTGCCCGTAAGTACCGGCGCAGGAACAGCCGCCGCGGGTCTGGATTCCGAAGAAATCGTTGAGGGCCTGGACAATCAGATTGTGGTGAACCCCCACCGAATAGAAAGAAATAAAACCGACCCGGTTGCGCTCATGACCCTCCAGCATAAACACCCCGTCGATCCCATCCAGGCGGGACATTAACATTTCGCACAGGTAATGCTCGCGACGGGTGATGTTGTCCACCCCCATTTCTTCCTTGAGGAGGATGGCCAGGGCGGTGCGGATGGCCTGCAGGAATCCGGGCGTTCCCCCGTCCTCCCGCACCTCAATATCATCAAAAAAACGATGGCCACCCCAGGGATTGGTCCACAGGACCGTACCGCCCCCGGGATGGTCCGGGATGGCATTCTGATAAAGTTCCTTGTTGAAGATGATCACCCCGGAAGAGCCGGGCCCGCCCAGGAATTTATGGGGGGAAAAGAAAACCGCGTCCAGATGGTGGCCGGTTTGTGCGGGATGCATATCAATGTCGACGTAGGGGGCGGAGGCGGAAAAATCCACAAAACAATACCCGCCGTGTTCGTGCATCAGAGCCGCCATTTGGTGGTAGGGGGTGGTGATGCCGGTTACATTGGAACAGGCGGAAAAGGAGCCGATCAGCAGGGAACGGTCGACGTTTTCGTCGAGAATCTGGCGCAGGTGCTCCAGATCCGGCAGACCGTTTTCGGCCCGCCGGACAATCGCCACATCCACCAGGCATTCTTCCCAGGTGGTCTGGTTGGAATGGTGTTCCATGTGGGTGATGATCACCAGGGGTTTTTGGCGGGGCATATTTTTGAGGTGGGGGAGCAGCTTTTCGGGGGCTTTTAAGCCGAGAATGCGCTGGAATTTGTTGATAACCGCGGTCATCCCGAAACCGGCGCACAACAAAACATCGTCCGGACCGGCATTGACGTGCCGTTTGATGATGTCCCCGGCCTGATGATAGGCATGGGTCATCACCGTTCCGGTGAGGGTGGCCTCGGTATGGGTGTTTGCCACAAACGGCCCTAATTCCTCATGGATATATTGTTCGATGGGGCGGTAAAGGCGGCCACTGGCGGCCCAGTCGGCGTAGATGATGTTCCGGGGCTCGCCGTTCATGTTGTAGGTCAACTGGCTGCCGATGATGTTCCGGCGAAAATTTTGAAAATACTGTTCGAGTTTTTTCATAAGCTGCTCCGTCAAAAAAGATCGACATCGTTGTCCGGCACTTATCGCTCCTTACCGCAATCCGTAATCGGCAAGCTCTCCTGCGACGTGGAAGAGATCAGCGTAAAATAGGCAAACCCGCGCCCAATTTCAACAGACTTCCGAATTCACCCTCAAAGAATCCGGAACGGCGGGAAAGAACAGCCCGCCGCGAAAGTCAGATCCGGTCGATGTGGTCGCGCAGGTAGCGCGCCCGCTCCCGGATTTCCCGAAGTTCGGATTTATCTTTGTTGTTGAGGTTGCGGTATTGGAAACCCATGCGGTGGTTTTCCGCCAATGTCTCCCGGTGGCGGTCCAGAAAGTCCCAATAAAGGGTGGTAAAAGGGCAGGCCTTTTCCCCGGACGCTTTCTGCGGGGCATACGGACAGCTCCCGCAATAATTACTCATTTTGTTGATATAATTGCCTGAAGCGCAATAAGGTTTGGTGCCCACAATGCCCCCGTCCCCGAACTGACTCATTCCCAATGTGTTGGGCAGGCTGGCCCAATCTATGGCATCCAGGTACATGGCCATATGCCACCCGTGAAATTTGGCGGGATCTACCCCGTAAAGGAGGGCAAACTGCCCGAGGACCATCAGGCGCTGGATGTGGTGGGTATAGCCGTATTTGAGAACCGCCTTCATGGACTCCCTTACGCAGGTCATGCGGGTCTGGCCGTTCCAGAAAAAAGGAGGCAACTCCTCCTGATGGGCCAGGGCATTCATTTCGAGGTAATCCGGCATATAATGCCAATAAATCCCGCGCACGAATTCCCGCCAGCCCAGAATCTGCCGGACAAAACCTTCCACCGAGGCTAATCTTGCCCGTTTTTCTGAATAAGCTTTCACCGCCTTCTCCAGGCATTCACGGGGATTTAGCAGCTTCACATTCAGCAATGCGGAAAGCCGGGAGTGATATAAAAAAGCCTCTCCGGACCACATGGCATCCTCATAGGGGCCGAAAAGATCCAGGCGGTTTTCGACAAAATCCTCCAGGAAGGCCAGGCTGTCCGCCCGGGTAACCGGCAATTCGAAACCCGCCAAAGTGCCCGGGTTATCGCCAAAACGGTGGGCGACCAGATCCAGGACTTCCCGGCTGAGGGTGTCCGGCGCAAAAGCGAGGGGCAGCGGCAGCATCCCGGGACCCTCCCGGGAAAAACTTTTGCGATTATCGCAATCAAAATTCCAGGCGCCGCCCTCCGGTTCTCCGTCTGCCGCCAAAAGGAAACCCAGACGGCGCCGCAGGTCCCGGTAAAAGTGTTCCAGAACCAGAGATTTGCGGTCCTGCGCCCAGGCCTGAAAAGAAGCCGGAGTGCTCAGGAAATGCTCATCCGCCACAATTTCCAGAGGAAGCCCCG
>JAGRBF010000059.1:13484-42220 GCA_020434205.1 Calditrichota bacterium
CCTTCCGGATTCAGCCGGGGAAGATCGCGTTGGAGAAAATCGGCAAAATTGGCGGCGGAATCCGCTTCCCGTTCCATCTGGTGGTAGAGCACCTGCCAGCCCAGTTCCTTCAGTTCTTCCCGGAAATGGCGCATTGCCGAAAAGAAAAAGGCAATGCGCAGCTTATGGCACCAGACGTGGGAAACCTCTTCCTGCGTTTCCGCCATCCAGACCAGATCCCTTCCCGGATCGGCGGAGCTAAGAAGGGCCGCATCCCTGTCTAGCTGATCCCCCAGAATCAGCAATAAGTGGCGGGGACGGGTGGTTAAATTTTCCAAAACCATTCGGGAACATCGCCAGCTTAATTCCCAAAAGCAAATCCCGGAAATTTTGGTGGGGTTTTTTCCGGATGGACGGTAAAATTCCTTGAGGTGCTACTGTTGTAATTGGCGGGACAATTTTATACATTGCTCATTACAATTTGCTGTGAAGTTTGGAAACCGTCGACACGCTTTCGGGATAGATAATGGGTCTTAATAATCAGGCAGGAAACGCTACGCTTTACGCATTGCATGCTTATCTCCCCATAGTCCGGTATTTACGGATGGAACCCCGCCCTTTTGCCGCTATTGCCCAAACGGTTTCTATTGTCAACACACCCTAATCCGCCCCTGTGATTTTAAAAAACGAGGACATTATGGAACATTTATTCCCCGGCCGGAGAATTCCCATTTTCAGGGTTTTCGGTCTAATGCTGATGCTGGGGGTGTGGCCGCTTGTGGCGCAACAGGCGCGCCCCTCCTTGCTTTCCACCCAACCGGTTAATCTGCCGGTACAGGCCTGGTTTCAACTGGGTGGTGGGGAAGGGGAGCGGGTTATTTGGGGCGCGACAGCCGACCGTATGACGGTTCCCGGTGAAGATAAGGCCGATTTTTTGTTGCCCGCCAATCCCCTGCGCACGGTGATTTCTCCCGCCGGCTCCCGGATGGTGGTAATGTCCCGGGAAAGCCTGAAGGACCGTGCCTCGCGCCTGATTTTCCAGGTTTACAATTCTGCCGGAGAGCCGCTTTTTGCGGTCGAACAGGCCCATGAACAGGATATGCCTTATCCGGTAATCGCCCTTTTTGAGGACGGCCGGCTGGTGTTGGGCAATGCCCCCGAAGCCCGCCTGTCGTTTTACGGTGCGGACGGAATTTTCCGGGAAACCATCGTGCTTCTGGAAAAGGTTTCCTACGATCTGGAGCGCTACCTGGCCCTTGCCCCTGCGACGGATGGCGCCCTGGCAGCCCTTATTGCCCGCCGTGGGGTGATCCCGGTGGATGGGCCTCAGGCCGGCGTCTCCCAGGAAGGAATCCTGCGACGCTTCGATAAAGACCGCCGGCAAACCGGGGAATTGACCATGGCCGACTTTAATCCCTCCCTCCTGGTTGGCGCTCGCGACGGGGCGGCGCTGGCCTTATCCGCTTACACCATAAACAGTCTCGGAAACATTTCGGGCAAAACCCTTCTGCTGAACCGTGCTTTGCAAACCGAACTTGAAACGGAAATTTTCGCCCGGCAATTGGCCTTCGCCGAGAACGGAAATTGTGTGGCTATTTTGGGCGATAAAGAGCTTCAAATGCTCGATCGCCGGTCCGGAGAGGCACTCTGGAGCCGGACGGTCAACGCCTCCGGAACGGTTGCCGCCATAAAAGCGGGTAACAGGGGAGAGGCCTTTCTGCTGAATGCCGAAAGCGGCTTTACGGAAAGCGGATTCCGCTATTTTAATCCTGCCGTTCAGGTTGTTGCTCCCGACGGCGAAATGGCGGCCTGGGAGGCTGGTGAGCGGACCTTCACCAATCCCGCCCTCTTCTGGGATGAAGAGACCCGCCGGCTTTCTGCCGGGTTCAGCACCGAACTGGTAACCCTGGAGGTGGCCCGATGAAACGTTTAGCCCTGACTATAATTGCTTTGCTGGGCATTTCAGTGCTCTGCGGAGAAACCCTGGCGCAGACCTCCTTTCCCTGGCCGGTAACCCCGTTTAATTCCAGCCAATTGATTACCGGCAGCTTTTGCGAATACCGCGACACCAGCAATCCCGAACATTTTCATAACGGCACCGATATCCCCAAGGCGGACGGCTCCCCGGTTTATCCCGTCAAGAACGGAACGGTCGTTAGCCTGTCCGATGTTGGCAGCAGCGCCTATGTGCGGGTGGATGATATCGCTTACGTGCACATTATGCCCAATCCCGCCTTAACGGTGGGTTCATCGGTAACGGCCCAACAAACCGTGCTGGGCACCATCCTGCCCGGCCAGGGGCACGTGCATTTTACCAACGGCTATGTGGGCTCGGAGCGCAACAGCCTGCTGCCCGGCAGCGGCCTGACCCCGTACGTGGATGACTGGAAACCGACCATCCGTTACATCCATTTTTACCAGAACAATACCACCGTTCCCTTCAACAATAATACCGTCAGCGGATTGGTGGATATTGTGGTAAAGGTGGACGAAGCCAACGGCCCTCCCGGATCGCCCACCTCGGTCCTGAATAACGGCATCTACGAGATCGGTTATAAAATCCTGAGTGCGGATACCCAGACGGTGGTTTATCTGCCCCCCGCCGACGGCTGGCGTTATCGCTTTAACACCAAACCCAGCAACGGGGTGGTCAATACGGTATTCTTCGGTTCCCTGTCCAGCACCACCAGCCACGTTTATCAGGTGACCAATACCGTTTTCGGGGATGATTTCTGGAATGCCGCCGCCCTGCCGGACAGCGATTACGTGGTGATGGTTTGGGCCGGAGATACCCACGGCAACCGGGATACCCTGTATCAGGCGGTAACCACCACCGAAGCCGATCTGGTGCCGCCCGAAGCACCGCGCCTCAAATACGTTCGGGAAACCCCGACCGGCATGGAGGTGGCCTGGTATCCCAACAGTGATCCGGATTTAACCGGCTATCGCCTCTACTTCAGCTTCGACAACCGGGTTTGGAACCTTTTTGGAGATGAAAACGAGCTGAAGGCCTCGGCCAGCGACACCACCATCAACCAGATTTTGCGGCGGGATGTTTATTTTCGCCTGAGCGCAGTGGATGATGCCCCGCTCCCCAACGAAAGCGCCTTCTCGGATGTTTACGCCATGAGCAACGGCTCCTTTCGTTACCCTGAAAAAGTGCTGATTGTGGACGATTTCGAGCGCACCAGCGGAGCCTGGAACCTGCCCTCCCACGATCTGGCAGTCGGTTACGGTCAGGATATCCTGGCCACCGGGTTCAGCTATGATGTGGCCGCCAACGATGCCGTTGTGGACAGCCTGGTCCTGCTGGCCGATTACGATGCGGTCATCTGGTTTACCGGGGATGAGGGTCCGGACGGGGTAACCATCGATTCCCTGGAACAGGATTTAATCGAAACTTACCTCCAGGGCGGGGGAAACCTGTGCATCAGCGGCACCCGCATTGCCTGGGATCTCGATCCCGAGGGGAATATCTATGCCACCCCTTCGGACGAAGCCTTCCTCCATGATTTTTTGAAGGTGGATTTTGCGACGCTGGTGGAAAGCCCCGCGGCGGTGGCCTATACACCGGACAGCTTCTTTATGTGGGAATTTACCATCACCGACCTTCCCTACGCGCCGGACTCCCTCAACGGGGTAACCCCGTGGAATGGCGGCCATGAGGATGCCCTGTTTCTTAACGACAGCTCCGCGGCGGTCTCTTATTCCGGGCAATTCGGTGGGTCAAACCTAACCGCCAAAATGATTTTCCTGGGTTTCCCGCTGGAACTGGTAGACGATGCCGGGGGCGGGCAGTATACCATGGAAGGGGTGCTCAATTACTTCTTCCTGTTTACCGGGATTGAAGATGATCCCACCGCCAACAGCGGCCTTCCCCGGGAATTTTCCCTGTCGCGGAATTTTCCCAACCCCTTTAACCCGTCTACCAGCGTCCGCTTCGCCCTGCCGCTTCCCAGCGAGGTGAATCTGACCATCTTCAATGCCCTGGGGCAACGGGTGAAGACCCTGATGAATGAGCGCCGCGCCGCCGGCAGTTACACCGTTCAGTGGGACGGGCATAATGAGGCCGGCCTCGCCGTACCGTCCGGGGTTTATTTTCTGAAAATGACCGCCCGGGAGGGCAGCGGCTTTACCTTTGAGCAAATGCAAAAACTTTTACTGATCAAATAACGGGGATAAAATACATGAAGCGTATTATCGTCAATCTGTTCCTGGTTGCGGTATTTTTGAGTTTTTCAGGACGGATTTTGGCCCAGGAGGGCGCACCGGAGGGGTGGAAAAGCATTATGCAGATCGAGGCGGAGCAATACCGCGATTTTCAGGTTTCCCCCGATGTGGACAAACAGGGAAAACGCCCCATGGATCTGGTGCCCAAAACCAGCTCCCCCAGCCGGGAAATTTTCGGGTACCTGCCGTATTGGCAATCCGATACCTCAATAGTTAACAATCTGAATTACAATTTATTAACTACCATTGCATATTTTGGAGTCGATATAGATGGCCAGGGCAATATTACGAATGGCCATGACTGGCCTTACTCTTATTTAATAAATAGAGCCCATAGCGAAGGGGTCCGGGTTTTGTTGACTGCCATCTTGTTTAATGGAACCCAGTTGTCCACCCTGTTGGGGAGCCAGGCCAACCGCACCCGCTGTATCAACAACCTGGTTGCCGCGGTCCAGAACGCCAATGCTGATGGGGTCAATATCGATTTTGAAGGGGTCCCCAGCGGTCAGCGCGCCAATATGACCACTTTTATGACCGCTCTGGCGGATTCTTTCCACACCCGTATTCCCGGTTCTTACGTTTCCATCTTCTCCCCGGCGGTGGACTGGAGCAGCAATTTTGATTATGATGCCCTGGCAGACGTTTGCGATGCCCTGGTGATGCAGGGGTATGATTATCACTGGAGCAGCGCTCCAACCTCGGGCGCCGTGGCCCCGCTCACCGGTTATACCTACAACGTGACCTGGACGGTCAACGACTACCTCACCAAAACCGGGGGCGATAACGCCAAACTGATTTTGTCCGTTCCCTATTACGGTTTTGAATGGGATACCGATGGGGACCAGCCCGGCGCCAATACCCTGGGCACGGGAAACTCCATTTTTTACAGCACGGCCTATGGGAACGCCCAGCAGCACGGCCGCATCTGGCATACCTCTTCCCAAACCCCCTGGTATCGCTATAACAACGGCACCTGGCATCAGGGCTGGTACGACGATAGCCTCAGCCTGGCCCTCAAATACAATCTGGTCAATTCACGGGATTTGCAGGGTATTGCCATCTGGGCTTTGGGTTACGACGGCACCCGCCTGGAGCTGCAGGGGGCGCTGTCTGATGCCTTCGGGGTAACGGCACCACCTCTGCGGCCCAATGGCCTTTACGTGTATAACGATCCCAATGGCTCGGTAAGGGTGATTGTAGACCGCTCGTCCGGGGCCAACGGGTACCGCCTCTACCGCAGTGCGGACGGGGTTAGTTTCGACGGGGGAACCGATTACGCCAGCGCCAATATCGTGTTAAACAATCTCTCCCCGGATTCTACTTATTACTATAAGGTCAGCGCCTTTAACGACAATGGGGAAAGCAACCAGACCGAGGTGCTGGGGGTTCGTCCCGCCGGTGGCGCAGCGCCCATCCTGGTCGTTAACGGCTTCGACCGCACCACCGGTACCGTGAATACCTTCAATTTCATTCGCCGTTATGCCCCTTCCATTGTGGCCGCCGGCTATCGCTTCGATGCCGCCTCCAACGAAGCGGTGATCAGCGGATTGGTCAGTCTCGCCAACTACCAGGCGGTGATCTGGATTTCCGGAGAAGAGGGTACGGCTGATGAAAGCTTCAGTCTGGCGGAACAGCAACTGGTGGTGCCGTATCTGGAAGAGGGCGGCCAGCTTTTTGTCTCCGGCTCCGAGATCGGATACGACCTGTCCGAGCGCGGCACCAGCACCGACCAGGGTTTTTACCTGAATTACCTGAAAGCCGATTACGTCCGGGACCAGGTTGCCACCCACACCATGGCCGGCATCAGCGGAGGGATTTTCGACGGTCTGCTGAACCTGACCTTTGATGACGGCACCCATGGCACTTATAACGTCGATTACCCGGACGGTATCAATCCCGCCGGTGGTGCGACCCTGGCCATGACCTATCCCGGCTTTCCCAGTGGTCAGTACGGCGGGGCAGCGATCCTTTACCGGGGCAATTTTGGCCTGGGGCAGGTGCCCGGTGCTGTGGTTTATATGGCGGTGCCCTTCGAAACCATTTATCCGGCCGCCAACCGGGACGGGGTGATGGCCGCGGTGCTGCAGTATTTCAATATCACCACCGGGGTGGAAACGCCCGGGCCCCCCGAGCTGGTGCGCGGATTTCATCTGGAACAAAATTATCCCAACCCCTTCAACCCGGAAACCACTATTGGGTTTACCCTTAATCTGGCCAGCAGGGGAGAGGTGCAACTGCGCGTTTTCGATACCCTGGGCCGGGAGATCAAAACCCTGGTGAACGAAAAGCTGCCGGCCGGCCGCCACGAGGTGCGCTGGCGCGGGGACAACCAGTTCGGCGAGCAGGTTCCCAGCGGGGTTTATCTCTACCAGCTGCGGGTCGATGGCCGTCAGCAGAGTGGCAAAATGACCCTGCTGAAGTAAATCGGCAATTAGCGATTAGCGATCAGCGATTAGCGATCAGCGATTAGCGATCAGCGTAAACAGGAGACGACAGAGCCGCAATGTTTGCGGCTCAATAGCGCAAGCCCGTGTGCTGTTTGCCGTTCCGCATGAAATAAAGGGACATTGTATGAGACCAAAACCTTTGAGTTTAGTTGTGATGATGGGATTTGCAGTGCTGTTGGCGGCCGGTTGCGAAAAAGCGCTCCAATTGCCGGAGGATCCCGGCAATAAGCTGGTGGAAATCCTGCGCGCCCATCACCGGGATTTCCGGCCGGTGCTGGAGGACCCGCAGCGCTACCGCCTGCAGATTCTTTACACTCAAATAGATCGGGACAGCAGCCAAATTCCGCATTTCACGCAATACGGACTGTTCCTGGACGACCCGCGATATTTTTACCCGGCCAGTTCGGTAAAGCTACCGGCCGCCATGCTGGCCCTGGAGAAACTCAACAAGCTCAATCTGGAAAACGTCAACAAGTTCACCAGCCTGCGCATCGACAGCGTCGCTCCCGGACAAAGTACGGTGTGGGCGGATTCCACCGCCGCGGACGGGCTTCCCAGTATCGGCCATTACATCCGCAAGATTCTGGTGGTTAGCGATAATGACGCCTTCAACCGCCTCTACGAATTTTTGGGACAGGCTTACCTTCGGGAGGCTTTGCTGGTAAAAGGGTATCAGGATAGCTGGATTATCCGGCGACTGGAATCCGGCATGGGCCCGGAAGCCAACCGGATCACCAATGCCTTCACCTTTTACGGCGGGGAAAACCTGTTCTACGACCAACCAGCGGCCACCAACCCGGCAACATTCGCGATCGATATGCCGGATGTTCGCCAGGGTAAGGGGGTGATGCGCAATGGGGAGTTGATCGGGGAACCCATCGATTTCAGCCATTCCAATTATATCTCCGTCCGGGATCTGCAGGATTATGTCCGCGCCATCTTTTTCCCGGAAAGTTTTCCCGAAGAGCGACGCTTTGACCTCACCGAAGAAGACCGCCTTTTTCTGATACGTTACATGGGCTGCCGGCCCCGGGAATCCGGCATTGCCGCCTATGCGGATACCAGCGAGTATTACGACAGCTACGTGAAGTTCTTCCTCTACGGGGATACCCGGCGCCCTATGCCGGACAACGTGCGCATTTTTAGCAAATCCGGCCAGGCTTACGGCTACCTGATCGACAACGCCTACATCGTCGATTGGGATAGCGGGGTGGAATTTCTGCTGACCGCCGTGCTTCAGGTGAACGACAACCAGATTTACAACGACAATCACTACGAATACCGGGAAATCGGTATTCCCTTTATGGCCCGCCTGGGTCAACACCTTTACGACTATGAAAAAAGCCGCCCGCGTGCGGTGCAACCCGATTTATCGCAATGGAATGTGTTTGAATGAAAACCGCAACGGCGCCACGGCGCGAAGGAAGTAAGCGCATGAAATGGAATTGGTACCTGCTTTTGATTGTTTTGATGATGTGTTTGGGTAACGGGCTAAGAGCGCACGGCGAAACGGAAATGCTGCGTTTTGGCGAGACGGTTCAGCTGAGCTCGTCCTTGGCCCCGGTGGCCGGAACCACCGATGCTCCGGCCGTTCAGGCTGTTTTTCCCGCCAGCAATATTTCCCGGGAAGCCTTTTCCCGGGTGTTGGTCAATGGCCTGGCTTCTCACCTGGCCTGGGACCTGGAAATAAGGGTCGGGGAAAGCCAGGGAGAGTGGTCGGATTGGGAAAAGGCTACCCTGAGGATTTTCCCCGACGGTCGCTTTTGGGCCCGCCTGGATCGCCGGGATGCCGTTTATCACCGGGCCCAGATCCGCATCCTCAGCAAAAATGACCAGCCCCTGGAGATGACCCTCTTCGCGGTTGAAGGCATTGAGCGCGAGGAAGAAGCCCGGGTATTGAGCGGCGAAAAGGAAGCCCGCCCATCCCCGGAACCCTTTGAAGTTTTGACCGACTCCATCTCCAGGCCCGCCGTGGTCAGCCGCGCCGAATGGGGCGCCAACCCGCCTATTGGCACCTACATTCCCCACAGTCCCTATCGCCTTACCCAGCACCATACCGCTGGCAGGCGGGTCAGCACCCTGGCGGAAGGAATCGCCGAAATGCAGTTTATTCAGGATTTTCACCAGAACGGGCGGGGCTGGCAGGATATCGGCTACCATTTTCTGGTGGATGACGCAGGGCGCCTTTATGAAGGGGTTCCCTCGGATTATCGCGGCACTCATGTCGGCAATAACAACACCGGCAATGTGGGGATTTCCTACATGGGGAATCTGGATCTGGCGGGAGAAAATCCCACCACTACCGCCCTGCTGAGCCTGGCGGATATGTGGAGCTGGCTGGCCTATCACTATACCATCAACCCGGATTCCCTTTTCGGGCACCGCGATTACAACTCCACCGCCTGTCCTGGGGGGAATCTTTATGTGCGGTTGCCCAACCTGCGCAATGCCGTTCGCGGCCAATTGGGGTTTGGGGCGCCTTACGTTATTTATCCCGTTCCGCAGCCTTTTTCGCAGGAAGTGGACCCCGGTTCCCATATCCAGTTTTCCATAGTGGACGATGTCGAAGGGGTGGACATCAGTAGCATCGACGTGCGGCTTAACGGGGCCCCAATTTCTCCGGTGATCCTCGGGGATTCCAGCCAGGTCAATGTCCTCTACCAGCCGCCGGCACCCTTTCCCGCTTCGCAGAATGTGGTGGTCAATGTTTATGCCCTGGATCTGGGGGCGGTGCCGGATACCCTGCGCTACAGCTATACCTTTTCCATTGAAATAGCCGCCCTTCAGGTGGAGCTGAACAGCCCCACCACAGTTAGCAACGGGTCGTTGAATCTTAGCGGCGGTTGGAGTATCGACAGCGACGATGCTACCATTACCGGGCTTGCCAACGGCAATCGACTGATCGCCCGGGACACCGACAGCTCGCACGTTGCGCGAATATTCCCCGGGGTAACCCAGCCCGGGGATTACCGCATCCAGATGGCCACCGGCAGCAATTTTCTCGGGGAAAGCAGCCGTTTGATTTTTGTCGATGACAACGGACGTGCCCACACCGTATTTCGCGAATACAACACCCTGACCCTCGACCAATGGAGCACCGTAGCGCCCACCCCGGTTTATTTGAACGGGGATGCCGCCGACAGCCTCGGGTATTTTGAACTGCGGGGAATTGGCGATATGCCCACCCGTCTGATTCTGGACGCCTTCCGTCTGGAAAAGGTGGATCGCTACGATCCTCCCACCATTCCCAATCTCAAATCCGTTCGCCTCACCAATCCCGCCTCCCGGGAGGTGGAAGTGGCCTGGTATCCCAATCTGGAAGGGGATATCGCCGGCTATCGCCTGTTTGCCAGCGACGACGGTCGCAGTTGGAGTGATACGCCTTTTGCAGACGAAACCCTGCTGGGGCCTACCGCGGAGACTTACCGCTTTAATTATCCAGGCGCCACCACCCAGGCTTACTTCCGTCTGGTTGCGGTGGATACCAATGAGGTTGAACTGCCCGGGGGACTCCCCGAGCCGTTGCTGAGCCCGGTAAGCGACATCTACGGGGTTGGTTTTCAGCGCCGCGGCGAAATTTTGATCGTGGACAATTTCGACCGGCGCGGCAGTTGGCAAGCCGCTCAGCACCCCTTTGCCCGCAGCCACGGGGAAGCCCTGGACGATCAGGAGCACGGCTTCGACACCTGTTCGGAAACCGCGGTGCAAAACGGGGACGTGCGTCTCGAAGATTACGATGTGGTCTTCTATTTCTGCGGGGATGACAGTCGCAGCGACGAGTCTCTGGCCGCAGCGGATCAATACCGCCTGGCGGAATACCTTTTCAACGGTGGAAAACTGTTTATCAGCGGATCGGAGATCGGATACGATTTTGCCTCCACTACCAATGAGGAACTGCAGCGATACGAGAATACCCTGAAGGCCCGCTATATGGGCGATTTGGCCGGTTCTACCCGGGTGCGTGGGTATCCCACCACCGTTTTTGAGGGACTGGATTTCGAATACGGCACCATCAGCAATGATGAAAATTACTTCGAGGATTATCCGGATTATATCGAACCCGCCGGCGGCAGCTCCATTGCCATGGTCTACGGCAACAATCGTATCGCCGCCATTCAATATACCGGGAGCGTCAACGGCGGCAGCTCGGATGCCCAGGTGGTTTATATGGGATTCCCGCTGGAAACCATCAATACCCGGGCCGACCGTTCCCAGCTTATGCGGCGGGTGCTGACCTATTTTGGCCTGGCGGTCGGTATTGGGGATGAGCCGCCAACCTTGGCCGGCCGGTTCGACCTGGCTCAGAATTTCCCCAATCCTTTCAACCCAACCACCACAATTGCCTATCAAATACCAGGTGGGTTGGCGAGAGGGGAAATTTCCCTGCGGATTTACAACTCCCTGGGCCAGCTGGTTAAGGAGTTGAAGGACCTCAGCAACCTTCCCGGAGAGTACCGGATTAACTGGGACGGCCTGAATTTGCATGGTGAGCCGGTGGCCAGCGGCATTTACCTTTATCGCCTCAAAGCCGGAAAATGGCAGGCTGCCCGCAAAATGATGCTGATTCGTTAGGTTTGGAAGGCTCCCTTCACGGTTATGCGGGAAGGGAGCCAAATTTAAACCACCTTTCTGTCGATCCTCAAGTTTTTAGTTCCACTGTCCGATTATAGCCACAGATTCCTAACACCTTTGTGGCTTTGTCAGATTAAGGAGCTACCTATTCTCAAGCGCGATCACCTCCTCCGATTCCTCCGATTCCTTCTGGTGCTGCTGGTTTGCAACCCCCTGGTTGCTCAGAATGAGCGCCTGGCAACAGCCCACAATCTGGGCCACTTTTTCTTCAAAGACTATCTGGCGGAGGATTACCACGCCGGTGGGCAAAACTGGGCCATTGCCGAGGGCAAGGACCACACCGTCTATTTTGCCAACGCCCTGGGGGTGGTTTGCTTTAACGGGAAAGACTTTCGGACCCTGGATATGCCCAACAATCTGGAAGCACGTTCCTTCGCCAGGGACGATTCCGGGCGGGTTTATGTCGGGGGAAACCGGGAAATCGGGTATATCGGCCAATCGCCCAGGGGGGAGAAAAACTATGTTTCATTACTGCCGAAAATCCCCGAGGAGCAGCGAGACTTTTTCGAAATCTGGCAAACCTATTATCTGGACGGAAAAATTGTTTTTCTGAGTTTCGTCCAGCTTATGCAGTGGGACGGGCAGGACATGCAGGTAATTCGCCCGGAGAAGCGCATTCAGTCCCGCTTCCTCTGGCGGGACAGGCTTTATGTTCAGCTGGAAAACGCCGGGTGGTTTCGCCTGGATGGTACCAGCCTCACCCCGGTCCATATCGCCCTCCCAAACCCTTCCGCCAGCCCCATATTCTCCCTCGCCCTCTCTGATGGGGGGGAGCTTCTGGCCACCTCTGCCGGGCAGCTGTTCCAAATATCCGGCAATCCTGATAGCCTTATTCTAAACCCCTGGAACTGCGAAGCCTCCCAATACCTTCTTCAGAATGAATTGCAGTGGGGCACGGTCTTGCCGACGGGGTTAATCGCCCTGGGTACCTGGCTGGGAGGGGTGGTTTTCCTGGGGAATCAGGGAGAATGGGTTAACACCCTTACCGAGGCAGATGGTTTAAATTCCAGCCAAACCCACTTTCTGGCCGCAGATTGCCGGGGTGGCCTTTGGGTGGCCCTGGAAGACGGGGTCGTCCGGGTGGAAACGCATTCGCCTGTTACGGCCTTTTCCCGTGAGGATGGTTTTAAAGGAAACCTGTGGAATATCCTTTCCGGGGGCGATCACCTTTATCTGACCACCTCTACCGGGGCCTTCGAAATGGAGGTCCGCTCTGGTTTGAAGCGGCCCTGGTTTCGGAATGTCGCCCGAAAACCCTCCCAGAGCTTTTCCGGGTTAATGGTAGGGGACACCCTTTTTTATTCCGATGGTGAAGGGGTTTTCGCTTACCGGAACGGGGAGTCTGCCCAAATTGGCGGCACTGCCCGAAACGCCTTTCAAATGGTCCAATCCCGCCGTTTCCCCGACCGGATTTACGCCGGTTATTCAGAAGGGGTTCTGGTTCTGAAACGCACCGGCAAAAACCGGTGGCAGGAAGCGGGACACGTGGCGGGAATCGGGAAGAGCATCACCGGGGTCGGGGAGGATGGGCAGGGAAATTTCTGGGCCTCTTCGGATTTGGACGGGGTTTATATTGCCCGTTTTTCTGAGAGTCCGGATTCGCTTTTACTGCCCCAAAACCTGATCCGGTTGGGTGAGGAAAACGGCCTGCCAACGAGTTATTTTTTTTTCACATACCCTGAAAATCAGCTAACCCTGGAAACCAACCGGGAAGTTTTTCGCCTGGAGGGGATGGTCGATTTTCAGCATCCCCCCCGCAATCATTTTTACCGCCCCGGCCAAATCCAACAGGTTCTGGACAGTATCGGCACCGAATATTTCCTGACCCTGAATGACCATAGGACCCTGCTGGTGGCGGCAAATAGCGGCGAAAAACATTTTTATGCCATCGGGGATTCTCTGGTTAACCACGGCTATCAACTGGGTTTGGGCCGGGTTCGCAAAAAGGGGTTTGATGCGGCGCATATCGATGAGCAGGGCGTTTTGTGGCTCGGCTCCAGCAATTACCTGTTTCGTATTGCCCCTCACCTGCCGTGTATCTCAGAGTCGCTTCCGACCGTTTTGATCAGCGAAATCCGCGATTTGACCGGAGATTCCCTTTACAGCGCCAATCTCCTGGGGAGTAATTTTGCTGCCAGCCCTTTCTCTTCCAAACAGGGCAATATTCGGTTTAATTATACCATTCCGGAGTGTCTGGGGGAACTGGCCACTTATCGTTATTTCCTTGAGGGATATCAGGACAAGTGGTCTCCCTGGAGCGAAGAGTCTTCCCGGGAATTTACCCATCTCCCCGGAGGCGATTACACCTTTTGGGTGGAAGGCCGGGATGAATTCGGCCAGACAACCACCCGGGCCAGCTACGCTTTTACGGTCTTACCTCCCTGGTACCAGCATCCGGTGGCGGTGGTGTTCTATTTTGTGGGGGGATTACTTTTGTTTGCCACCGGGGGTCAGGTGCGCTCAAGGACCTTGCGAAAGCGCAATGAGGCCCTGGAAGCGCAGGTTGTCGAAAGGACCGCCATTATTTCGTCCAAAAACGAAGAACTGATTCGGGCCAAGGAAGTCGCCGAATCTTCCGCTCGGGTAAAAAGCGAATTCCTGGCCAACATGAGTCATGAAATCCGCACCCCGATGAATGGGGTTCTGGGGATGACGGAGCTGTTGCTGGCCACGGATTTAAGTGAGGAACAAACCGAATTTACCCGGACCATTTACAACAGCGCCAATAGCCTGCTTACCATTCTCAATGACATTCTGGATTTTTCCAAAATCGAAAGCGGCAAGTTAAAATTCGAGAGTATCTCCTTTCAGATTCATGACTTGGTGGAGAGCATCGGCGATATTCTCTCGGCACCTTCCTACCAGAAGGGAATCGAATTTTTGGTAGAGATTCTGCCCGAGGTGCCCGACAGCGTGGAAGGGGATCCGGAACGCATAAAACAGGTTCTGATAAATCTGTGCTCCAATGCGGTGAAATTTACCGAAAAGGGGTTCGTGCACCTCAAGGTTAGTCACCTGAAGGGGCAGGGCGGAATCCGCTTCGACATCCGGGATACCGGCATCGGCATTCAACCGGATCGGCTGGCGTCACTTTTCGACAGCTTTGTTCAGGCCGACGCCTCCACCACCCGCAAATACGGCGGCACGGGATTGGGCCTTACCATCGCCCGCCGGCTTACCGAAGCGATGGGCGGTAGGATCGGCGTCGAGAGTGAACCGGGACTTGGTTCCCTGTTTTGGCTGGAACTGAACCTTCCCCCCGGCGCCGCTCCACAGGGAGCGGAACGGCTCAAAACCCCCAAATCCGTCCGAAACATGAGGATGTTGATTGTCGATGATTTATCCCTGAATCGGGAAATTCTGAAACGGCAGTTGGCCCCCCATTTTTCGGAAATTCAGGTCGCATCGGATGCCCGGGCGGGAATGGAAAGTCTGAAAAAAGCCGCTCAGGATGGTGCCCCTTTTGATGTCTGCCTGGTGGATTATCACATGCCGGGGATGGATGGGATGGAATTCGGGCAGTGGGTAAGACGCGATCCCGCTTTCAATAGCCTGATCCTGATTCTACTAACTGCCGCCCGCCAGGCCGAGGTTAGCCAGCTATCCCAGGAGAGTGGCTTCCTGGCCTGTCTTTTTAAGCCCCTGAAAGTGCGTTTGTTAACCCGGGTACTGGGCCAAAGAACGGATGCCGGCCGCGGCAGAGAGATAGCGCCCGAGCAGAAAGTGCGTTTCCCGGCCAAGCGAATTCTGATCGCCGAAGACAACCGGGTAAATCAGATGGTCGCTCAGAAGGCGTTGGAACGGTTGGGTTTTGTCGTGGAAATCGTGGAAAATGGCGAAATGGTCCTGAACGTCTTGCGGGACAAAAATTACGACCTGATCCTGATGGATATTCAGATGCCTGTTATGGGCGGGGAAGAGGCCACCCGCAAGATCCGGGAGGGGGAGAGCGGGGAAGGCAATCGCGACATTCCCATTATTGCCATAACCGCTAATGCCCTGGCCGGTGACCGCGAAAAGTATCTGGCCTCGGGTATGAATGGCTATTTGAGCAAACCTTTTAAACGTCAGGAACTGGCTGATTGCCTTCGGGAGGTCCTTAAACTCGGGGATTTATAAGGGGCGGTTCGTTTGCATTAAGGGCCGAACTGATGAAAAACGAATTGATAAAAAAAGGGGATCCCGAAAATTTCGGGGTCCCCTTTTTTTGAAATCAGCATCCTCTTTAGCGTGCCAGGACCATCTTTTTGGCAATGGACAGGGATCCGGCATTCAGCTGATAAAAATAAACGCCGGAAGGCAGATTAGCCGCGTTGAACTCGGTCTGATAAGTGCCGGGCGCCAGGTTCTCCTCGATCAGCGAGGCGACCTTTTGACCGGTGATATTGTAAATGTTCAGACTAACCCGCGAAGCGTGATCAATCTTGAAGGAAATCGTAGTGCTGGGGTTAAAAGGATTGGGATAGTTCTGTCCCAGCTCAAAACCGGACGGGACGGCGCCGTCAACCGGTTCGAGGGCGCTTAGCGTTCCGTCGTAAACCCATTTTTCCACCGCCCACCCGTAGTAGGTCTGGGTGTAGAGGGCTTGTTCGCTTTCTTCAACATCGACATCTATCACGGAAGTGTAACCGCCGGCCCGGCCGTCGTTGGAGCCCGAGCTATAATCGCCGGTGCGGATAAAATTCCATTCGGCGATGTCTATGGTGTCTTCAGGGGCCCCGGATACCGCATCGTAGCTGTAAATACGGCCATAGGGATAACCACCGGTATCACCGCGGTGGATAAAGGAGTCTACCGCTGCATAAACGCGGGGCGGATTATTCATAAAAGCAAGTCCGACAAAGGACGGGGTGCCGTAGCCGCCATTGCTGATGGTATCGTCTGCTGCCAGGGTAACCTGGAAAGCGGCATCCTGGGTATAGCCGGTCGTGGGACTTCCGGTGAACTTCAGCAGGGTGCGTTGCGTAGTGGCGCTGACGTAAACCGCACTGCCGTCTCCGCTGCAGGTGATCCCGAGATAGTTGCCGGTGGGCAGGTCTATGGTGGCAACCGGGGCATCATTATGGCCGCCGAAATCGCCCCAGGTGGTGTTGGGGGCACCAATGCCGGCGTATACCTTAACCTCGTCGGTTTTGGTGTCGTTGCCTTCGTAATCCACCACGTAAACATAGCCATTGTCGTCTACTTCAACCCCGAAGATATTTTCGGTAATGCCGGTGCTCATCCGGAATTCGGTGGCGCTGACCTGCTGGGAGTCCATTTGGAAAACCAGAATGTTATGGTCCGCGTCGTTGTTGGCGACATAAATGCGTCCGTTGTTGTCGGCCGCCATTTGCCAGGCGCCGTCCAGACGAATAAGATCCAGGCCGGATTCCCAATCGGTAAACTGGTTGTCGAAGCCGTAACGGGGGGTTGTGGAAGAGCCGTTAATCGGGGAGTTGATCAGCCCCAGGGCGGAATCCGCATCCCAATAACCGACCAGGTAATTTCCGGGCGGGTTAAAGAGGTTGTCCAGAATGGGGGAGGCGGGGGTTTGGGTAACCAGCGCCACAAAGCGGTTGGGTCCGATAACCGCGGCGCTGGAGGTTTGATACCCGGTGCCGTTGTCGGATGCATCATAAGTGGTGTAGTGGGTTCCCCAGGTGTTGGTTTGAGCCATCAGGGGGGCCATGCAGCAAGCGATAATCCCCAACCAAAGCATTAACTTTTTCATCATAAAACCTCCGGGTGAAAGGGTAGATACTTCACCGGTGCCTCAGGCACCGGTGAAGACAAAAAGTGTGAAGAGAAAATTAACGAACGAGGGTCATTTTGCGGGATTTGGAAAAGTTGCCGAAAGTCAGCTTGTAGATGTAAATACCGCTGGCAACTTGCTGGCCGCTGTTATCCCGTCCGTCCCACTGCATGGTATGCGTGCCGGCGCTGAAGGATTGGCTGTTGATCAGGCTGCGCACTTCCTGGCCGAGGGCATTGTAAACCTTGAGGCTGATCTCTTTGCTGATCGGCAGGGTGAAGTCGATGCTGGTGGTCGGGTTGAAGGGATTGGGATAGTTTTGGGAAAGCTCGTAATTATCCGGAGTAACAATCCGGAAGGGGTTAACCCCGGTAATGTCGTCCGGGTTGATGGAAGTGGTGGAATCGCCGAACTCAAACACGAAGACGTGGTAACCGTCTTTGGCCAGACTGCGACCGCCCAGAGAATCCACTCCGCTGCCTTTGTAACCGGCAACCAGATCCAGCAGACCGTCGTTATCCAGATCCATGCCGGGATAGCAGTAGAAATCGTTGAACAGGCCGCCGACATTATCGTAATAATCGGCCAGGTCGTAAAGTTGGGTAATGGTGTAGCTGGTGGAGTCGGTAACTGCTCCGGTGCCGTTGTATTCAATATCCAGCAGACGACCTCCGCCGCCGTAAATGTAGAAGTCCAGCCCGTCGCTGTTGCCGGCGCTATGGTCCTGATCTCCCATCGCCCAGGCGCTGTAATATCCGACCCCGTGCATCAACTCGGTTACATTGGCATCGGAAACAAACTGATCCGAAATAATCCCGTCGATGGTCCACAGAGTGCGGGTTGCGGCATTGGCGGAGCCATGGATGTAGATTACCGGCGCGCCGTTCACCATGGCGAAAATGGGCTTGGCTTTAACGACAAAAGCGCTGAAGGTGCTCAGAACCACAATGCTGCCGGGCGTGTAGGTGTCCGGACCGCTAATCTCGATAAAGCCGACCCCGGCTCCGGAACCGATATTGTTCCAGCCAGCCACGATGATCTCATCTTTACCGTCATTGTCCACGTCACCGATTTCGGTTCCCACCGGAATATACCCGTCCGGGGCGATGATGGGAGGATTAACCATATCCGTGTAGGTGTATTCATTATCGACGACTGCGTCACCGCCGGAGAAAGTGCCGGATTCAACTTCCATGATATACAGTTTGGCTACCGCGAAAGAGAAGGCCCGCGGCGGGAAAAGCAGCTCGCTTTTGCCGTCGCCGTCGATATCCCGGACCATCAGCCCGCTTTCGGTACGGCCCACGCTCACCCCGTTAAAGGAGGTGTCCAGCTGGGAGTATTCCATTTTGTAAACCGGTTCGGTGCCGTAATCGTTGTCATTCCCGGTGAACTCGTAGAAATAAATTCCGCGGAGGCTATCCCCGCTCGAGTATCCTACCGGGAAAATAATCTCCATCCGGCCGTTGTTATCGAAATCCCCGGTGGTAACCGAACGCGGGGTGGAGCCGGGGCCAGGGCCGTCGCTCAGGGCCGGGGAGACCCAGACCTGTTCGAGCAGGGAATTGCCGACCAGTTCGTAGACAAAAACACGGCCGCCCTGGGTGTACTCGGTGACAATAATTTCCGGATTGCCGTCCCCGTCCAGGTCCGGATTGGCGGCGACGGTGATGCCGCGGCCGGCATCTGCGGTGATGGTATCCAGAAGAGCGGTGACGCGGGGATTTACTCCGGAGAGACGCATCTCATTCTGCCCGTCGGGGGGAAGCTGGCCAAAAGCGCCAAAAGTCAAACACAACAGCATAAAAAAGGGAATAATACCGGTAACTTTTATTCGCATTATATATCCTCCTAGAGATTTTGAGAGAGTAAGTGAAATGAAAAAACGACTGCCATCCGGTTCAACGATTCTGCGAGGGGCAAGGTTTCCAAATTTGTGAACGAACAGCGTTCAGCTTTTATAATCCTTTATTTTAACCAAGCTTACAGGAACTTGTCAAGGCTTTTCCTACCCCCTTGCCCCCCAAAACAGAGAAATATTCAAAAAAGGCGGTAAATCACCGAAACCTCAAAAAAGCTAATTTTTTTATTCCCACCCGCCCCGGACTTGACATTCATTCGGAGTTTTGGTAAACTGTGCGACTTATTTTCTTAACTCTACTAATATCAGCTTATTAGAAAAGGCTTGCCCAAATGATCTATCGAGCTTTGGCGCTGTTATTTCTGCTATCGGGACTGGTTCTAGGAGGGACGACCGGGAAAATCGCCGGCCAGATTTCTGATGCCGATACCGGCGAACCGTTGATCGGCGTGAATATTTTGTTGGAGGGGACCACCCTCGGTGCCTCAACGGACGTGGACGGCATTTTTGTAATTCTGAATATCCCCCCGGGGGTTTACAACGTCCAATTCTCTTATCTGGGATATAAAACTCTGGTGGTGCGGGACGTCCGGGTCAATGTGGATTTTACCACCCGGCTGGACCAAAAGCTTGGGCAGGCGATCGTAGAGGGTGAGATTGTCGAGGTTTTCGGCGAAAAAAACCCGTTGGTGCGTCAGGATCTGACCAATACCCAGGTTGCCGTAACCTCCGAACAAATCTCCGAACTGCCGGTGGACCAGATCCGCGACGTAATTGCGCTGCAGGCCGGGGTTGTGGAGGATAACGACGGGAGCCTGCACATTCGCGGCGGGCGCAGCAACGAGATTGCCTTCCAGGTTAACGGGGTGGGCATCAACAATCCCTTCGGCAGTAATCAGGGGGTCGGTCTGGCCACCAACGCCGTGGAAGAAGTGTCGGTTTCTGCCGGGACCTTCAGCGCCGAATACGGCAACGCCCTTTCCGGGGTGGTCAACTTCGTAACCAAGGACGGGCCGACCCGGTATACCGGAAGTCTGCGTGCCTGGAGTGGCGATCATCTCAGTTCCCGGAAGGAGGTCTTCTTCAACATTGACGAAGTTGACATGCTGAACAATGCCCGGGGCGAGTTTACCTTCGGCGGACCTGTTCCCGGTTTCGGCAGCAAGCTGACCTTCTTCGGCTCCGGGGTCTATCAGAAAAACGACGGGTATCTGTATGGAATCCGGGTTTATAATCCGGAAGACCTGCTTTTGATTAACGGCACCAATTATTCTGTCGATCCTTTTGGCCTTTCTTTCGGCCGGGATGAATTGGGACGCGTGGTCGCTACGGTAGATCCCAACCGTGCCGGGGCCAGCGGGGATGGCGAAATCGTTCCGATGGTAACCAGCCGCAGCCTGAACCTGTCTGGAAAGCTGACCTGGAAGCCAACCAACCAAATGAAGGTGACTTACGACATTATTTTTGACGACGGGGAGCGCTACAGCAGCGCCAGCACCATTTTTCGCCGCTACCGTTTTAACCCGGACGGACGCCCCAAAACGGTTTCCAACAATTACAGCAACGCCCTGGGACTTACCCATACCCTCACCAAGAATCTCTTCT
Source organism: Calditrichota bacterium (assembly GCA_020434205.1). GTDB lineage: Bacteria > Calditrichota > Calditrichia > RBG-13-44-9 > J075 > JAGRBF01. The sequence goes on from JAGRBF010000059.1 coordinate 33,973, forward strand.
ATTCGATGAAGCTGGCCGCTAATTACAACTTTGCCAGAACGGCGGTTTTTGACGATCCTTATGACCCTCGTTATGTACCGGTTCCGGACAATAATCTGACCAACCTGCTGCTGGCCGAAACCGGGTTCATCGTGGGCAGCACCAATCTGGACCGGACCACCGAAAAGGCCCGCAGCCTCTCCGGGAAGCTGGATGTGGTTTACCAGGCCCATCCATCTCACGAACTGAAATTCGGCGGCGAGGCTGCTTTGCACCGCCTGGATCTGGACGACTATACCCTGTTCTTCGACGTCAATGAGTCGCGGTTTGTGGTGCCGACCGCAGAGATCAACCCGCGCTTTCAGACTTTCCAGCGTTATATCCGGGAGCCGGTCCAGGGGGCCTTATACGTCCTGGATAAAATGGAACTGTCGGAAAAATTTATCCTGAACGCCGGGTTGCGCTATGAATACCTGAATACTTATGCGGATTACAACCCTGATATCGCCACCACTTATGACGAAGGCGGCCGGGCCTCGGACGGCAACCGCCTGCAAAGCGCGGAGGCCAAACACCGTATCAGCCCCAGGGTTAGTTTGAGCTTTCCCATTACCTCGGAAGGGATTATCCGCTTTTCCTACGGGATCTTTTACCAGAATCCCACTTTCCGAAATATTTACCGGAACCCCCGTTTCCTGGATCTGGACCGTTTTGCGGCAGGAACCCCCAGCTTTGGCAATGCCAACCTCAACCCCCAAAAGAGTATTCAGTATGAGCTGGGACTGCAGCAGCAGTTTACCGAAGACCTCAAGATCGACCTGACAGTGTTCTACAAAGATGTGAACGACCTGATTCAAACCCGGCGGGTTTCTCTCGGGGAATCGGTAACCCGACAGTTTGATTTGATTACCAATATCTCTTATGCCAATGTCAAGGGCTTTACGGTGGCTCTGCTCAAACGTCGCTCCAATACCGGCCTTTTTTCGGGAACAATCGATTACACCTACCAGATCGGGGAAGGTGCTTATGACGATCCGGTAGCGCTGACCATCAACACCAACTCGGGACGTCAAAATCCCCAGAAGCTGGTTCCCCTGGATTTTGACCGTACCCATACCATCAACGCGACGGTTACCCTGAGCAAAGCCAATAATTTTTCGGCTTCCATGATCGGAACCCTGCGCGGTGGAACGCCCTACACCCCCGTGGTGCCGAATGAATTTCAGACCGTTTCTTTTGAAATCAACAGCGAACGCCGGCCGGTTCAGTACAATGTTAACCTTAAAGCGGAGAAGTTCTTCAAAACCGGGTTCGGCAAGTTCTCCGTTTTTGCCTTTGTGGAAAATCTGTTCGATTTTCAGACCGAACGTTTTGTCCATGAAAATACCGGACGCTCCCTTTCCAATCTGGAAGAAGTTACCAATCCCGGTTTGTTTGATAACCTGAGACGGGATTTAGCCAACGATCCCCAGGATTATTTCCCGGTGCGATTCCTGGACGATTACTATCAGCGGGAAGATTGGCTGGGCGCCCCGCGTGAAGTGCGATTCGGCCTTTCTTATTCATTCTGATTAATGACTTGAACTCCATTTGAACCAATTTATGGAAGTACAGATGCGAAAAAATCTTGTTTTATCAACGCTCCTGGTAGGTCTTCTTCTTTTTTCTGCGGATCTTTTTTCGCAGGCTCTTCCGGACAATTTCAAGGAACTTTCCCCGGCGGAGCAAAGCCGTATTACCAATAACCTGATGAAAACGCTCCGGAAATCCCTTCAGGATGACGAACGGCATGATCGGGTCAAGGAAACCACCATCACCGGCAACCTGATCCGGGTCTTGGTGACCAATCAGGGCTCCATTTCCACGCCCGCCTCCCAACGGGACGCCGCGGACCTTTTCTGGCCAATTGGTGGTCAGGGACTGGGGTATGGTTACGAGTTTGGTCCCCTGGTCGGGGCGACGGTGGTCGATGCCAACGGAGACAGCATCAGCTTCGTCTCCGACGGGATACTGGGGCGTGGAGACCGCGACCCGGTGACTCTGGAGCCGTGGGGCTGGGAACCCAAACTGGGCTTCTCCGACCCGAACTCCAACGAGGTGGCCACCATTGGGGATCTGGACCGGGATAACGACTCCAAGCCGGACAGCTGGCCGGTCAACTGGTATAACGAAACCCTGGGACGCTATGTGTGGCCGGCCTTTTTGGGTGACGACGCCACCGCTCCGGACGAAGAGGTTTATTTTGTGATGGACGACTGGGATAACCAGGAATTCGCCTACTATCCCTCTCCGGGCGATTCCTCCATCAGAGGCCTGGGGTTGGAACTGCAGGTGCGTATCTTTCAGTTCAACAACGCCCTGGCTGAGGACATGATCTTTCTGGTGTATACCGTTACCAATGTGGGGGAGAAGGACCTCTACAATGTCCACCTGGGCATGTTCGGGGATCCGCACGTGGGTGGGGGCGGGGATGCCAGCGACGATTTCGCCGGCTTTATTTCCGCCTTCAACGAAAATTTCGACATCAATACCCGTAATATGCTCTACGCGTATGATGAAGACGGGCGGGGGGATCGCGGGTTGTCCACCGGTTATTTCGGGTACCGCTTTCTGGAAAGCCCGGGGCTGAGCAACGACGGCTTTGACAATGACGATGATCAGCTTCTCGACGAGAATCAGTTCAACGATGCCGGGTCCTACGTTTTTCGCAGCGATTTCGGCCGCTACCGCAGCGAACCGGGTTTTGCCTGGACCGGTGATGAGGACGGAGACTGGGATCCCGAATTCGACGACGTTGGGGTGGACGGCATCGCCAACACCCGGGACTTTGGCGAAGGGGATGGCAAGCCCAATCAGCGTTTTTACCTGGACAGCAATAACAACGGGATTCTCGACGACGGGGAATTGACCTCGGAATCCCGCCTGCCCGGCATGCGCTTCGACGGTGGAGAACCCAATTTCGGTTTTCTGGATGTCGCCGAATCCGACCAGTTGGGTCTCACCAGCTTCAACGCCCTGCCCTGGGCCAGCACCGCAGCCCAAAACGACCCGCTGATGTGGAGCCTGTTGTCCACCCGGAACCAGCGCGAGGGGGATCCCGATCCGGTTATTCAGCAGGATCAGGATAATGTTTACGTTTACGGTTGCGGTCCCTTCAATTTGGCCCCCGGCGAGTCCCAGCGTTTTTCCATCGTGCTGCTGATGGGCGAAAATTTTGAGGATCTGCTTTCCAACGCCCGTATTTCGCAGCAGATTTTCGAATCGGACTATCGCTTCGCTCAGGCCCCCCGCAAGCCCACCCTGGTGGCCGTGCCCGGCGACGGCAAGGTAACCCTTTACTGGAACGACGTGGCGGAAACATCCTTCGACCCCTTTATCTCCAGAGCCAATCCCGACGACCCGGACAAGGGTTTCGACTTCGAAGGATACCGCATTTATCGCAGTCGGGATTATACCTTCTTCGACACCCAGACCATTACGGACTCCCGCGGGATCCGTTTCCTTTCCGTTCCCCTCAACCAAACCAACGGTTTGCCGGCCCAGTTCGACCTGGAAAATGAGTATCTGGGTCTTTCGGATATCGAATACATCGGACGCGGAGTACGCTACTATCTGGGTAATAACACCGGTCTGGTGCATTCCTTTGTGGATTCCAACAACGTGGTTAACGGGGTGCGCTATTATTACGCGATTACCTCTTATGACCATGGCGATGTTGAGGCCAATATTGCCCCCACGGAAAGCCAGCGAATTATCGATTTGAACACCGTGGACCGGACCTTCATCTATGACCTTAATACAGCGAGTGTGGTACCGGGTCCGCCTGCTTCGGGTTATCAGGATCCCGAGGTAGAGAACGGCAGTAATACCGCCCGGCAAATCCAGGGCGACGGAACCGGCAGCATTGTCGTGGATGTGCTGAATCCTCTGGAGGTTCAGGACAACAAAGAATATCAGGTTTCCTTTGTCGAGGTGGATACCGACGACGGACCTCAGATCGGGTTCTCCATTTTGGACCCGGAAGTGCGTACCGCCGAATTTGTTTCGTTGGATACCGTCTACGTGAGTATCGGGGCGCCCGGTTCAATCTTTCCCGGTTCAGTGAACCTCACCAATGCCGGCGGAAATCCCGTAGATACCTCTCTTTACCAGATCGATTACCTTGGCGGACGGATTCGCGGCCGTGTCCTGGGCGATTTGCCAAGGGGTAATTCCTATACGGTTAGCTATCAGTTGGCGCCGGTTTCCGAAAGCCTCTCTCTGAACAGTGAAGATAACACGCCGGTTTTTGACGGGGTCCGGGTTCTGGTGGAAGACGAAGTGCTGCGCCTTTCCCCGGTATCCACCAACGGTGGAAAGAGCGGCTTTAAAACTATTGCCACCAATACCACCTTCAGTGATTCTACAACCACCATTTCGGTGTCCCCGCGCTCCGGGGCCGCACCGATTGCCGCGGATTACGAAATCCGGTTTACCGACTACGACACCACCGCCACCGGGGAATTCGTAAACCCGGCGGATTCTTCTTTTCTAACCAACATCAAAACCAACTTCCGCATAATTGACCTCGCCACGGGCAATCCGATTCAGTTTTTCTTCAATGAACCGACCTCCCGGGCCAACGGACGTTGGGACTGGGATGATGATCCGATTGACCTGTTGAGACCAGGGACCACTCAGGCCTCCTACCGGATCAAATTCACCCCTCCTCCGCCGGATACCCTGGTGGATGACAGCGGTCGTATCTCCCTTGATTATGATCTGGTTTACCCGGGAGCAGGAGATGTTTTCCTGCTGTTTTCGGAAAAACCATTCGATACCGGGGATGTTTTTACCTTTTCCACCCAGGGCGCCCGGTTTGAAAACCCTGGCAAACAGGCTCTGGACGAGATCTATGTGGTGCCCAATCCCTATGTCGCCCAGAACTCCGGGGAAGAATTGGGACTTAACTTCCAGGGACGACTGGACCGAAGAATCGAATTCCGGAATCTCCCACCAAAGTGTACCATACGGATCTATACCGTTACCGGAGAATTGATCGCCACGCTGGATAAAGACGATAGCACCAGCGCATTATCCTGGAATATGCTGACTTACGAGTCCCAGGAAATTGCCTATGGGGTCTACATCTTCCATGTGGATGCTCCGGGGGTTGGTACCAAAATTGGACGTTTTGGCGTCATTAAGTAAGAATCTTAATATCGGGAATGGTCCTATGAATCAGGGAATTACGCTGCAAAGATTGGTTATTCTTATCCTGTTCCTGGGTGGGATTCTTACCCAGGGCACCTTATTTGCCCAAAATACCACCTCCATTAACCGGGCCGGCACCACTGCCGCACAGTTCCTTAAAATCGGAGTGGGTGGCCGGGCGATCGGTATGGGAAACGCCTATACCGCAATTGCCGAAGATATTACCGCTGTTTTTTGGAATCCAGCGGGAATCGCCAGAATTCCGGGAAATGGGGAAGCCGGGTTTAACCATGCCAATTGGCTGGCGGATATCGATTTTGATTTCGCCGCGGTTTCTTTCAATTCGCCCGGTCTGGGGTCCGTCTCGGCCAGCATCATCTCCCTTCGGGTGCCGGATGATGTCGTGAGAACCTTCGAAAATCCCGAGGGAACCGGACAGGTCTGGGATGCGGCTTCCATCGCTGCCGGGATTACTTACGCCCGAAATCTGACCGACCGTTTTGCGATCGGATTTACCGGAAAATTTGTTCAGGAACGCATTTTTAACATCCGTGCCAATGGTTTTGCGGTGGATTTTGGGGTGCTGTTCGATACTCCCATGGAAGGCCTGACCCTGGCAGCTTCGATATCCAACTTCGGAACCAAAATGCACCTTAACGGGCGCGACCTGTTTGTCGATATCAACCCTTCTTCCGAGGATGGCGGGGCAACCAATATCCCCGGAGAATACCGGACCGAGTATTTCGAAATGCCCCTAAACATGAAATTCGGTTTGGCCTGGCACGCCATCGAAAATGATGACCTGCAGTTACTCCTGACCACCGAAGCCAATCAGCCCAACGACAATGCGGAATACATCAATTCCGGCGTGGAGTTCGGCTTCAAAAATACCGTTTTTCTGCGGGGTGGTTATAAAACCCTGGGCCTGGAAGATTCCGAACAGGGCTTTACCTTTGGAGCGGGCATTCGCTATGATGTCGTCGGAACCAATCTGGCCTTCGATTTCGGCTATCAGGATTACGGGCGTCTGGAAAATGTTCAGTTTGTTTCGTTGGGAATCCGTTATTAAGAAACTTCCCGAAAGGGATCTGCGGGCGGGAAACGGCCGCCCGCAGGAATTGGAAACGTTAATACTGAAATTATCACGAGTAATGGGCCTCGAGAGCGCGCTTGAAACCTGATCTGCCTCTCCTTTCCAGTCCCGGCGCTGTTAAAACTGAATACGCAACAAGATAATGATGAGTGAGCATTTAAAATTTGCATGAATATGAGCGCCTTGTTATTATCTCTCTAACCCATCTCTACTCACCAAACCTGGAGGTATTATGAATCGAGTTTTACGGTTCCCTTTAGTTGTACTCATTGCTGTTTTGATGAGCTTAAGCCTGTTCGCGCAGGAGTCCTTTAGCCGTATCGGCCGCATTCAAGCCACAGCTGATGATGTCGGCGGTTACGGAAATATCATCTCCGGCGTGGATCTGGACGGCGACGGCAATAAAGAAATCTATGCCGTAAACGACGACTGGTACGATGCGATTAATCTGGACCTCATTCCGCGTATCTACAAGTATGAAAAAGATGCGTTGGGCGACTGGCAAATCGTATGGTCCACCCGCTTGCCGCTCGATTTCCAGAACACCTGGCCTCCCCTGGCCGTAACGGACCTGGATAACGACGGTAAAATGGAAATCACCTGGGGACCCACCAACAATTTTGGCGGTGGATTGCAGCCCAATCCGGTCCGGGTTGTTGTTTTTGAAACCCCGGGCGACGGCAGTGATGATATGGGAATCGATAATGGCGACGGCACCTGGGCTCCCAATGCTTCCTGGACCATTACCGATCAGAACGATAACAATATCCGGCCTTTCCGCTATGTCGTAAAAGACATCGACGGCGACGGCACCGATGAGATTATCTCCAGCGCCCGTGTAGGCAATGGCTTGATGATTTTCTCCACCGATGATGTTCCGGATAACGGTGACGGTTCGGAAACCTGGACCATGGAATTCGAAGCCTTTGCCGGAGCCACCTGCTACGATATCGCTGTTCTCGGCACCAACGTTTACGCTATCGAACAAGGTGGTACCGTTTACAAAGCCAGTTGGAACGGTACCGGCTATGAAGCGGTAGATACCCTGGTTAACGGGATTCCGGGCGGTTCCTGGAAAGCTGCCCAGATTGTCGATGTTGATGGCGACGGCACCGAAGAAATGCTGGTGGCAGGCTGGAGTTCCGGCACCAGCGCGGTTTTCCTGGTTCAGGAAAGCGGCGACACCCTGCTCGCCTCCATGATTGCTGATCCGATGGATGCCCGCGTCAATCGCCTTTACGGCGGCGATGCCGGTGATGTTGACGGTGACGGCAATGTTGACTATATCTTCGGAACCCGTCAGTCTGCTCCCAATGGCCTGGTTTACCGCCTCGAATACCAGGGTGGCGATATTACCGATCCCGCCAGCTATCAGCTGAGTGAAATCGACTCCATGGCTTTCAGCGGCCAGCAATACGACATCTTCTCGGTAGGTGACCTTACCGGCGATGCAACCGATGAAATCACTTATTCGGGAACGCCCCGCGGTGCCGCTCAGGATTCCGCCAAGTATATTACCATTCTTGGGGATCCGGTAACCGGTATCGGCGATCGTCCTCAGATTTTGGAAGGTTTTGCGTTGCTTCAGAATTATCCTAACCCCTTCAACCCGACCACCACGCTCGAGTTTGAGATTCCCGCTGCAATGGGCGTGACCATCAAGATCTACAATGCCCTGGGTCAGGAAGTTCGCACCCTGGTTAACGAAACCCGCCATGCCGGTATGAACCGCGTTGAGTGGGATGGCCGCAACAACAGCGGACAAAAAGTTGCCAGCGGACTTTATATTTACAGCATGCGCGCCGGCAAATACCGTCAGTCTCGCCGCATGACCCTGCTGAAGTAAGTTTTTTCTCTCAGGTTTTAAACAAAAAGGCCGGTCCGAATTTTCGGACCGGCCTTTTTGTTTTCGCTTGCGATAAAAAACAACCTTTTGATGTTGACCAAAAACTAGTAAATTCGCTCATCGCTCATCGCTCATCG
>JAGRBF010000543.1 GCA_020434205.1 Calditrichota bacterium
CCGGTTTTCCCGGCTGCCGGCGCGGTAAAGCCCCATTTGTAGCGGGCACTGGCCCCTGTCCCGGCATTGATGGCGGTTTCCATCATGTCGGTCATAATATAGGCGGTGGAGCGGTTGAGGGCTTCGCTGCGTTTGGTCGATCCCTGGAAAATCAGGTTGCCGTAACGATCCTCAATACGTTCGATGCCAAAGGGTTCCACCAGCACCCCGCCGTTGGCGAACACCCCGAAAGCGCTGACCATTTCGATGGGAATTACCGAGGAACTCCCCATCGCCAGGCTGGGAAAGGGGCGCAGGGAAGTGGTTAAACCCATGTTGCGGGCGTAATCCACCACCACCTGGGGGCCGATTTCCAGGATCAATCGCGAAGCGATCAGGTTGAGGGAGCGGCGCAGCCCTTCCCGCAGCGGGGTTAATCCCCCGAAGGTGCGGTCGAAGTTTTCCGGGGTCCAGCGGGTTCCGTCCGGATTGGTGATCACAATCGGCTGGTTGAGCAATTTATCGCTGGGCTTGTAACCGTTGTCGATGGCGGCGGCATAAAGAAAGGGCTTGAAGGTCGAACCCGGCTGGCGTTTGGCCTGCACCGCCCGGTTGAATTTGTAGACGTTGAAATCCCGTCCCCCTACCATGGCCAGGATGTGGCCGGTCTGGTGATCCAGGGCCACCGCGGCCACCTGCAGCACACTCAGGGCTTCGAAAACGGAGTCTTCGATCTCGGGATTTTCCTCCCGCCACTTATTGGTGACGCTGACCATACGCTCGTCGATGGTGGGCAACTGCTGGGCAATGGCGCTGTCCATGGCGGTCTGCACCCGGGAATCCAGGGTGGTAAAAACCTTCAACCCGTCTTCATAAATATTAAACTTGTAGGTTTCCTCCATGCGCTCCAGTTGCTGTCGGATATATTCGGTGAAGTAGGGGGAAACGCCCGAATTGCGGTTGTATTTACGGGTGCCCAGCCCGCGCGGCTTAACCGCCTCGGCATCCTGACTGGCCGGATCGCTGATGGCCAGCTCCGACCATTTGCCGGTGACCACCAGATTGTCGATCACGGTGTTGCGGCGATTTTTGGCCCGGCAATATTCCACATACATTTTGCGAACCCGGTTCAGATCTCCCTTCACGATGTTAACCGCCTCAGCAAGAGCATTTTTGATCCGGGGAATATCCTTGTTGCGGATTTCGTCCGCGGCGACCAGTCGATCCACCGCCGCATCCACATCCGCCGGGGCGGCGGAGACCTCGTGATCAGTGAAGGTGCGCATGTATTCCGGGAGAAAAACGTCTACCACCCCGTTGCGCTTGCGGCTGCCGCTTTCGCGGTCGATGCTGCCGGTAATGCGGTCGGCGATGTCCAGGTATTCTTTTTGAGAGGCCAGCCCGGAGATGATGTTTTCCACCCAGGCGCGCAAATGGGCGTCGATAAAGCTGTAAACCTCGGCATCGGAATCGAGCCTTTCGCGAACCTTTTCCAGAGGAAGGTGATGAAGCTGGAAAAAGTCCATCCCGCTTTCGAAGTCGAAGTTCTGGGGCAGGCGGCTGTTCCAGGGATCGTAATAGGCCGGTCCCTTAAGCACTCCCACCAGATAGCACCCCTCCCCCACCGTGAGCTCGCTGACGTCCTTGTCGAAATACTTGCGGGCGGCGCTTTTGATGCCGTAGCTGCCGCGCCCGAAGTAGGAGAGGTTGAGGTACATCTCCAGGATTTCGTTTTTGGAGTAAGTTCTTTCGATGTTGATGGCGGTGACGATCTCGCGCAGTTTGCGAAGCACGCTGCGATCGAAGCCGATTTCCCGGTTAAAGAGGTTGCGGGCCACCTGCATGGTGATGGTGCTGAAGCCCTGCGAAAAGCCCATATCCCGCAGGTTAACCAGCACCGCCCGGGGAAAGGCCTTCAGGTTTACCCCCCAGTGGTCGCGAAACTGACGATCCTCGGTGGCTACCGCCGCTTCCCGCACCGCCAGGGGAATCTGATCGATGGAGGTCCAGATGCGGTTCAGGATAAACAATTCCTCAATAACCTTGCCGTCCGTGGAATACAAACGGGTGGCCTGGGCGGGATTTACATTTTCCAGGGCTTTAAAATCCGGAATATCCTTGAGCAGATATAAAAGGCCGGCGACGAAAATCAGAAATAACACCCCGATCCCGGTAAGCCACCACTTCATCCTGCCCCCGCTTCCCTCGGGAATTTCTTCAATTTCCTGATTCCGGAGATATTCCGGTTCGTCATCCGGGTTGCTGCGAAAGAATTTTGACATAAACCACTGTATTTTTAGTCGTTAAACAATATGAAAGTAAAAAACTTACCGCTATTCGTCCGGTAAATCAAGGTTCTTTTATGGCCGTCCCAACCCCGGGTATTTAATTGTCCGCAGGGTGATGACGATAATAAAACAGCGCCCCGGACAAATATAGCCCGTCCCGGCGAACCCGCCAAGGGTTTCCTGACGGCAGGTGCATCAGCGGCGGGGCTCCACATAAGAATTCCGCCAAATGCGCGCTGGGTCATTTCGGTCCCCGCCATTTTTACTGATATTCCCGATACGGGGCCTGATTTTGATTTTTTTTTGCAACAGCCCGGGATCGGATTAACGGCCGACGCCGCTCCCTCCCGGGCGGGGAATCATCGGGCCAGGTTAAACCCGGTATCACAACCATACTCATTATCCAGGGACCAGGATGCTGCTGCGATTTATCACCATCGGATTGGCCGTATTATTGTCCGCCTGCGGAGGCACCGGGCCGCCGGTCCGGCATGCCGCCCCGCCCTCGCCGTCGCCGCCCCGGGAAGCGCTGCGCTATTACCGGGACGGGGCCCTGCACGATTTCCTCAATCAATACGAAGCGGCCTTGATCGACTATCACCGCGCCCTTCAGGTCGACACGACCTCCGCTCAGATCCTCAAGGCCATCGGGCGGGATTTTTATCGCCTGGAGAAATACGGAAACGCCCTCAAATTCCTGAAACGCGCCTTTATTATTGATCAAGAGGACCCGGAGACCCTGTTTTACCTGGGGCAGGTCACCTATAAAAACGGCAATCTGCGCGAGGCCATTTACTATTACGAACGCCTCAATGCGCTGGATCCCTTTAATCCGACCGTTCATTCCAACCTGCTTTACCTCTATTCCCAGACCGGCCAGGTGGACAAATTGCTCAGCCTGCGGGAGTCCATTGTCGCCACCCTGGGTCTGGACAGCGAAGCCGCTTACAAGCTGGTCAATCTGTATTTGCAACTGGACAGGATCCCCGAAGCGCGGCGTTTGACGGAAACCCTGATCGAATACAACGGCAGCGAGCCGTCCAACTGGATTATCCTGGGCAATATCCTGGAGATCGAGCAGGATACCAGCGGGGCCATTGCCGCGTATCAGAAAGCCCTGGATCTGGACAGCAAGGGAGACAAACCGGCCCGGGAATTGTATGCCCTTTTCATTGAACGCGAGGATTACCGCGGGCTGATCAACACCTTCGCCCAACTGGCCAAACGACCGGACCCCAATTATCTGCACAGCCTGTATCTGGCGGAGGGGTATTATTATCTGGATTCCCTGGATCAGGCCCAGGCCATCCTGGAACCCCTTTACGACCATCCCTACGGGGCCTGGGCGGCCAGTCGCCTGCTCGGGCAAATCGCCATCCGCAAGGGTCAGGGCGCCCGGGCCCGGGCCCTGCTGCGCCGCCTGATCCGGCTGGAGCCGCACAACCCGGACAGCTGGTCTCCCCTCAGCCATTTTTATTTTCAGCTGGGGCAATACGACAGTTGTCTGGTGGTCCTCAACACCGCGCTGCGGGACCATCCCAACGATGCCGACCTGCTGGCGTTGAAGGGGGCGACCCTGGCGGAGGACGGTCAACCCACCCGCGCCCTGAAACCCCTTCAGGAGGCTTTCGATCAGGATCCTTCCAACCTCACCACCATCATTTCCCTGATCGGGGTTTACCAGACCCTGAAAATGGACGCCTCCCTGGACGCTCTTTTCCAACAGGTCATCCGCACTTACCCCAGCAACCCCCAGTTGCTCAACAACTACAGCTTTGCCCTGGCGGAGCGCGGGGAGATGCTGGACCTGGCCCTGGAACTGGCCACCCGGGCCGTGCGCCTGGCGCCGGACGTTCCCGCCTATCTGGACACCATGGGTTGGGTGCTTTTTCGCCTGGGACGTTACCAGCAGGCCTACCAATTGCTTTACGAAGCGCACCTTCAGGCTCCCCGGGATCCGGATATCAACGAGCATATCGGGGATGTCCTGTTTCAATTGAACCGTTTCGGCGAGGCCAGGCGTTTCTGGCAGCAGGCGCTCGGGGAGAAACCGGACGATCCGGGCTTGCTGCAAAAGCTCAACGGTGCTGCGGCGCGGGGGGAGAAGCGATGAGCGATGAGCGATG
>JAGRBF010000544.1 GCA_020434205.1 Calditrichota bacterium
GAGGACGACTCCCTGAAAACCCTCTACCGGGAAGATATCGTGAAAGCCATTGAAGCAATGGATCGGGACGACCGCCGCAATCGCCGCCAGATGACCCTGTTCTGATCAGAAAACATCAAGCAGTTTGAGGGCCATAATAATCAGGGCCAGGATCATCACCAGCCGCACCAACTTATCCCCCTTCTTAACAGCCAGCCGCGCCGACCACCAGGCCCCGAAGGAATTGCCGGCCGCCAGCGCCAAACCCACCGGCCAATCCACCTTGCCATTCAGAATAAAAACCCCCAGCACCGGAAGGGTGTAGAGAAGCACCACGGAAACCTTGTAAAAATTGACCCGCACCAGATCGCTGGTAACGAAGTAAAACAGGGCGGCCATAATGATAAAACCCACCCCCACTTGGATAAATCCGCCGTAAAACCCCACCCCCAGCATGGCCGGATATATCCACCAGCGGGGCTCCTCCTCCGTGCCGGGAGGCAAGGTGCCGCGGTTGAGCTTGCTGGAAAAAACCATGGAAAGCACCACGAAAATCAATACCACTCCCAGAATGTTCTCAAACCAATCGTTGCTGATTTTCACGGCTACGATTACCCCGAGAATGCCGCCCGGGAGAGTCCATAGCCCCAGCTTGAGGCTTTGCCTCAGGGCGCTGACGTTGCGGCGACGGAAGGACCAGATCGCCGCGAAATTCTGCACCAGAAGGGCCACCCGATTGGTGCCGTTCGCAGTTCCCGCATCCAGGCCTAAAAAGATCAAAACCGGCAGCACCAGAGCGGAACCGCCCCCGGCCATCACGTTGATCATCCCCGCCAGGGTTCCCACCCCGAACAGCAGCAGAATTTGCAGCCAATCCATCAAGGCCTCCCCGCGCAGAATAGTTGCAAGGCATCCTGAATGGCCTGGCGAAGGGCGAAATGCAGGTCGGCATTTTCCTTGCGATCGGTTTTAATCTCAATGATGCCCGGGCGGCCGCTGCTTTGTGCGCTGGTAAACGCTTCGTTAAAGGCAGCCATGGATTGCGGGGCGAGGTAATTCAGGCCGAATTGCAGCGCCGCATGCCGGAAGGTCAGGGCATGGGGAGTTCCGAAATGTTTTTCGAAGACATCTTCCAGCTCAGCCACCGGCAGAAAATGGAAAATACCGCCCCCGCCGTTGTTGATAACCACCACCGTTACGGCAGGCTGATGATCACTGAGCAAGGCCAAAGAGTTCAGATCGTGGAGCAGGGCCAGGTCCCCGATGCAAAGCACCGTCGGCAGGCCGCTGCCTCTGGCGAATCCGGCGGCGCTGGCCACCGTGCCGTCGATGCCGCTGGCCCCGCGGTTGGCGGCGACCCGGGTGGGGCCGGAATGCGGGGCGGCAAACATGTCCATATCCCTTACCGGCATGCTGGCCGCCAGAAAAAGGGCGCTCTCAGCGGAAAGCAAGTGCGATATCCGTCGGGCCAGCAAGGCTTCGTTTATGTCCGGCGATGTAGCCAGGACGGTATCGATTGTTTCCCCGGCAATCCGGTCGGCCGCCCGCCAGTGAGCCAACCACTCCCCTGCTGCGTCAATGGTGTTCCGAGAATCTGCCAGAGCATTGCTAAAATCCAAAGCATTGGCGGCAATCCGCCGGGTAACACGGTGGCCGGGATCCAGGCGTTGAGGTCCCGGATGCACACGCCAGTATTGCCCTGTTTCCATACGGTCGGCAAATGCCTGGATTCGTTTGGAAACCAGTTTCCCGCCGAATTGGACCACCACTTCCGGCCGGAAGGATGCCTGAAAAGATTTGCTTTGCAGCAATTGATCGGCATAATAAATGAGATGAGGATGGCTTGCCAAACGCAGGCCGGACAAGACATCGGCCAACACCGGCCAACCCAGCTTTTCGGCGAGGGAAAGGACGGCGCGTCCCTCACGGGCATCCCGCAATTCTCCGGCGATGAGGATGCCATGGGGATTTTGCAACCCGGTAAACAGATCCGAATCCGCGAAAGCGGTTTTCTCCGGATGAAGATAGTGGGAGAATGGAGAGCTGGCGGATTGCCAGGGCCGAAGCAGTTCTGCAATTGGAGGGAGTTGTGGTTGCCGCCCTTCCACCAGGGGCTCCCGAAAGGGGCAGTTGAGGTGCACCGGGCCGGGATGTGGGGCCCGGGAGCGATAACAAAGCTGGTCTACGGTGGTCAGGACCACGGCCGGATCAATCGCCGGGCCCGGGGCCGGTAATTCAAAAAACCAGCGCACATAACCCCCGAAAAGCTGCTGTTGGCGAATGGCCTGATTGGCGCCGGCCTCCAGCAATTCCGCAGGTCGGTCCGCACTCAGCACCAGCAAAGGGATATCGGACTGGCTGGCCTCCACCACCGCCGGGAAGTAATTGGCCAAAGCGGTACCGGAGGTGCACACCAGCGCCGCAGCTTTTCCGGTGGCTCGCCCGTAACCGAGGGCATAAAAGGCTGCTGCCCTTTCGTCAATGCACATTTGGATGGTAATGCCGGGATTGCGGGCCGCGGCAACGGTTAGCGGCGTTGAGCGTGCTCCGGGGGAGATCACAAACAGGGTGATACCGTTGCGGCGGCATTCTTCGACAACCAGGTAACCCCAGAGGGCGTTGGAATTGGGGGCATCGGGCAAAACGATCAGATCCTTTCGCGGACCCGGGGTCAGGGATTAATCCGGTTCCGGTTCAATCCGGAATGCACCCGTTCCCCGGAATCCAGGGCGCGGATAAAGTTAACCAGCTTTGTTTCAATTTCCTCCCACTCTTTTCCCGGGAGGGATCCGGCAACGATTCCGGCGCCGGAAAACAAATTGAGAACATTGCCGATTACCAGTCCCGAACGAATGGCCACCGCAAATTCGCTGGCATTGCGGCTGATCCAGCCAACCGGGGCGGCATACCATCCCCGGGCGAATGGCTCCAGGCGGTCTATCCAGTCCAGGGCTTCCTTGCGCGGGGTGCCGCCGACGGCGGGAGTGGGGTGCAGAACGGTTAGCAAACGGCCTTCGTTGACCTCTTTTTTGAGTTTCCCGCGGATGCCCGCATACAGGTGTTGAAGGCGGGAAAGTTTGAGAACGGAGGTATTTTTGGGCATCTCCACCGCATCGCAAAAATCCCGGAAGGCCGACTTTAGCTGGTCCACCACCAGCAAGTGTTCCCAGCGATCTTTTTCCGAATCCAGCAGTTCTGTTTCCAGCTTCTGGTCCAGGACCGGGGTTTTCCCGCGCGGACGGGTCCCGGCCACTGCTTCGGAGGTAATATCGCCGTTGCACCGGGAAAAAAGGCGTTCCGGAGAGCCCCCGATGAAGGCACTGCCCGCCCGGGGCTGAAAGCAGAAATGAAAGGCGCGGGTATTGTTTTTGCGTAGACGCTGCAGCAGTTGCACGGGATTCAACTCCCCGGAAAAGCGAATCCGGGACTTGCGGGCCAGAACCAGTTTGTCCAGCTGTCCGCTTTCAAATAGCTTCAGAGCCGTATTGATCTGTTCGGTCCAGCCTTCCTGATCCGGGGCATCCGTGCGATCCAGGGTTTCCGGAAAGGGTTGGCCGGGGGTCGCGGGTGTAAAATCGAGGCGTTCCAAAAAGGCAAATTGTTCTTCCGTTTGAAATTCCGGCGACAGATTGGGATCATACCAGAAATGCCAGATCCAGCGGGTTTCTCCCTTGGTCTGGTGGATCTCCAGGCGCGGCACCACAAACCAGAAAGCCCCAAAAGGCGCCCAATTGTCGTCGAGCGAACGTTCGCCGTCGAAGGCCATGCCGCCGAAGTATCGCACCCCTTCCGGATAAGCCTTCAATCGTTCGCTGAGTAAATCCATGAGGGCTTCGGGGGCCATCAGTTCCGGACCGCAGAAACGGTCCACCGCCCCCACCGCGGCGATACAATGATCATCATTCCGATCGCTCCAGTAAATGCGTTCCGGAATCTCCTGGACGGCAAGCCAGTCAAAAAGGGAGAGGCTGTCTCCGGGAATTTCCAGACGCACCAGAAACGGTGCCCCGCTCCCCTCTTTCCCGATGGCGTGATTTTCCTCGAACCAGTTCCGGATCGCCTCCCCCAGTTTCCGGGCCGGGGAATTGGGCTGCAACTTGTAGGCTGATTTATCCACAAAAACCTCGATCGGATCCGCTTAGCGTTTGTCGCCCATGTAAATGGTGGCGATCCCAAAAGTTAAGGGTTTATAGGTCACACTTACAAAGCCGGCTTCGCTCATCAATTCGCAAAAATCCCGCCCATAGGGAAAGCTCTCCACCGTCTGGTTGAGATAGCGATACGCGTAGCCGTCACCGGAGATCAGGGCCCCCACCCGGGGTAAAATATGGCGGAAGTAAAACAGATAAAGCCACCGCATCAACCGGTTATCCGGCAGGGAAAATTCCAGAATTAGGGCCCGGCCGTTCGTTTTTAAAACGCGGTGAAACTCCGAAAGTGCCCGGGAAACATCCGTAACATTGCGGATACCAAAGGAGATTGTGAGGGCGTGGAAACTTTCCGGTGGAAAGGGCAGCTCTACCGCATTCCCGGTTTGCAACTGGATTTTTTGGTCCAGGCCCAGCCGGGTCAGCTTTTGGCGGCCGACGTCCAACATCTTTTCGGCCATATCCACCCCGATGCCGCTTTCCAAATTGTCCCGCTTCTGAAACATGGAGATGATCAGGTCGGCGGTGCCGGTGGCAACATCCAGAACTTTGAGACGGTTGCCCCCGGGGAGGTAACGGGAGACCCGTTTTCGCCAAACCACATCCTGTCCAAAGGAGAGAAGGCGGTTGAGCAGGTCGTAGCGATCCGCAATGCGGTCAAACATCGTCCAGACTTCTTTGCGGGAAGGTTCCTTTCCCGCTTCCATTTTTGCGGCCATACGTTCCATCTACTCGGTTGTCTTTTAGATCAGAAAATCGCTTAATGAGCTTATTTTTAACGACTTACCGCAATCGCTCCAAAAGTGAATTATTTTACGAAAACTTATTTAATGAGGCAACTCCCGATTTATCTAGTGGTGAAAGCTGATGGATTCTTTTGTTTTATTCCTATCTTCCGCCGATTATCTTAGCTCCGGCCGCAAACACCGGCGCTGTTTTTACCCGCGTCCGGCGTCCCGAACCGAAAATGGCCGTGTTTTTCGATTACAATCCCAGAGGAGATTATGCCCAAAAAACTGTTCGTTCTGGACACCAATGTTATTCTGCACGACCATCGCTGCGTTTTCAACTTCGAAGACAACGACCTGGTTGTGCCTATCACCGTTCTTGAGGAAATCGACCAGTTCAAAAAAGGGCATGAACAAATCAACTACAATGCCCGGGAGTTTATCCGGATTCTGGACGGCCTGAAGGGATCCCGCCAGCTTGCCAACGGGGTAAGCATGGACCTGGGAAACGGCCATGGCAAGCTGAAAATAATTACCGGCGGTCTTCACGAAACGGAGATCCGGGAAAATTTTTCGGAGGACAAGCCGGATCACCGAATTCTGAGCGTAGCCCTCAGCCTTAGCCGCCAGGGCAGCCGTCCTAAAGTGGTTCTGGTTAGCAAGGATATTAACCTGCGTCTGAAGGCCAAAACCCTGGGGGTTCCGGCAGAAGATTACTTCAGCGACAGTATTGCCGACATCGAAAAACTGTATACCGGCACCCGCATGGTCAGAAGCTTTCCCGAGGAATTGATTGATGCGCTGTACAAGAACGGAGAGCTTGATGCAGGAATTGAGGCCCTAAGCGGGTTGATTCCCAACGAATACCTGATCATCAGGAACAATCAGAAATCGGCCCTGGCAGTTTTCGATCCGGTGGACCGCAAAATCCGCCGGGTGGAGAAGGAAGACGCCTACGGGATTGTGCCGCGCAACGCGGAGCAAACGTTTGCCCTGCAGGCGCTAACCAACCCCAATGTGCAACTGGTGACCCTCTCCGGAAAGGCGGGAACCGGAAAAACCCTGCTGGCCCTGGCCGCGGCTCTCTCCGTGCGTCAGGCATTTCATCAGATTTACATTGCCAGGCCGATTGTGCCCCTGTCCAACAAGGATCTGGGCTTTTTGCCGGGGGACCTCTCGGAGAAGATGGACCCTTATATGCAGCCGCTTTACGACAACCTGAACGTCATCAAAAACCAATTCCGCAAGAGCGATCGCAACCATCAGCGCATCGCGGAAATGCTGGAAAGCGAAAAGCTGTATGTCTCGCCCCTGTCTTACATCCGGGGAC
>JAGRBF010000545.1 GCA_020434205.1 Calditrichota bacterium
TAGTCCTGTGGTCCTGTAGTCCTGTAGTCCTGTAGTCCTGTAGTCCTGTAGTCCTGTAGTCCTGTAACCCTGTAACCCCGGGATTTCCCATGAAAGTTCTCATGATCGACAATTACGACAGTTTCACCTACAACCTGGCCCAGTATCTGGGCGAGCTTGGCGCAGCGTTGAACGTGGTGCGCAACGACCAGATCACCCTGGGGCAGATCCACGATCAGCAGCCCGAAGCGATTATAATTTCCCCGGGACCGGGGCGACCGGAAGATGCCGGGATTACCCTGCCGCTGATCCGGGAGTTCGCCGGCAAATTCCCCATCCTCGGGGTATGCCTGGGCCACCAGGCGATCGGGCAGGCCTTCGGGGCCAAAGTGGTTTCCGCACCCACCCTGATGCACGGCAAAACCTCCCAGGTAAGCCACGGGGGAACGGATCTTTTTGAAGGCCTTCCCAATCCCCTGCGGGCCACCCGCTATCACTCCCTGGTGGTGGCAGAGGAAACCCTGCCGGAAGAGCTGGTGGTAACGGCGCGCTCGGAGGACGGGACCATCATGGCCCTGGCCCATCAATCCTTGCCCCTGGTGGGGGTCCAGTTTCATCCGGAATCCTTTTTAACCCAGGATGGCCGCAAGCTGCTCGGCAATTTTCTGGCCCTTTATCGCAATATTCCCACCGGAAGAGCCTAGAACCGCTTTTCCGGGGAAATCGAACATTTTTAAGGACAAGATCAATGAAGGAAACCCTGCAATACCTCATCGAGGGCAATCACCTCAGCCAGGAGGAAGCCCGCATCGCCATGGACCGCATCATGACCGGCAATGCCACCGATGCCCAGATCGGGGCTTTTCTGGTGGCGATGCGGCTGAAGGGCGAACAAGCCGGGGAAATTGCCGGTTTTGCCGCCTCGATGCGCAGCAATGCCGATCCGGTGCCCAACCCCTTCGCCAATACCATCGACCTGGTCGGCACCGGGGGCGACGGGCTGCATACCTTCAATATCTCCACGGTGGCCTCCCTGGTGGTGGCGGGAGCCGGGGTTCCGGTGGCCAAACACGGTAACCGCTCGGTTTCCAGCAAATGCGGCAGCGCCGACGTCCTGATGGAACTGGGGGTCAATATCAATTTGGACGGAAAAGCTGCCGGCGCCTGTCTGGCGGAGGTTGGTTACGCCTTCCTTTTTGCCCCGCGCCTGCATCCGGCTATGAAATACGCCATCGGCCCGCGGCGGGAAATCGGGGTGCGCTCGGTCTTCAACATCCTCGGGCCCATTTGCAATCCGGCCGGGGTGCGCCATCAGCTGATCGGGGTTTACGACCTCACCCTGGCGCGTCTGCTGGCCGAGGTTTTGAATCGCCTGGGAGCCGAGCGGGTCCTGATGGTACATTCCGGGGAGGGCATGGACGAAATCTCGATTGCCGGAGAAACCCACATTGTAGAGTTGAACGGGGGGCAAATAAGCGAATACCGACTTTCCCCGGCGGATTTCGGTTTGCAGGCCAGCAGCGAATCCATCGTGGGGGGAGATGCGGCCACCAACGCCGCCATGGCCCGTGCCGTGCTCGGCGGCGCTTCCGGGGCAGCCCGGGATATCGTTTTGGCCAATGCCGGCGCAGCCCTGATGACTGCCGGGGCGGCGGCGGATCTGCGGAGCGGGGTTACCCTGGCGGCGGAAAGCATCGACAGCGGAAAAGCGCTGAAGATTTTAGAGGAGCTGATACGCTATGCCAGCCAATATTCTTGACAGGATCCTCGCGGTTAAACAGCAGGAGATCGCGGACCTGAAAAGCCGCCATTCCGCTTCCGAACTAAACGAGCGAATGCTGGGACAGGCCCCGGTTCGCTCCCTGAGCTCCGCCCTGCGCAGCAGCGAAGCGCCGGGGATTATCGCCGAGATCAAAAAAGCCTCTCCCTCGGAGGGAATTATCCGGCCCGATTTTGATCCCGAAACCATTGCCGCGGGGTACCGGGCCAATGGCGCCGCAGCGCTCTCAATCCTCACCGATGGTCAATTTTTCCAGGGCCGGCTCCCTTATCTGGAGGCCGTTCGCCCTCAAATTGACCTGCCCCTTCTGCGCAAAGACTTCATCATCGACCCCTTGCAAATTATGGAAAGCCGGGCTGCGGGTGCGGATGCCATCCTGCTCATCGTCGCCGCCCTTGCCCAAACCCAGCTGAAAGATTTGCTGGAGACGAGCCGCAGTGTAGGCCTGGAAGCGTTGGTGGAAGTTCACGATCTGCCGGAGATGGTGCGCGCCCTGGACGCCGGGGCCACCTTAATCGGGGTCAACAACCGCGATCTCAAAACCTTCCGCACCGATTTGGCCACCACCGAAACCCTGGCCGGATCGCTCAGCCGGGAACACACCCTGGTGGCGGAAAGCGGCATCAAAAGCGGGGAAGATGCGGCGCGAATGGTGCGGGCCGGGGCTCAGGGCATCCTGGTGGGAACCCACCTGATGCGCGGTGCGGATCCCGGTCTGGCCCTTAAAGCGCTGCGGGAGGATATTCGCCGGTGCTGCGCGTAAAAATCTGCGGGATCACCCGCCGGGCGGATGCCGAAAAAGCGATTTCCCTGGGCGCCGATGCCCTCGGTTTTATCTTTTATCCGCCCAGCCCGCGCTATATAGAACCGAAACAGGCAGCCGCCATCATCCGGGAGGTTCCCCCTGATGTTCGCTGCATCGGGGTGGTCGTTTCCCCAATCCGGGCGGAAGCGGAAAACTTGGTCGAAGAACTCTCTCTGAGCGCCCTGCAGGTCCACGGGGAACATCGGGGGATATTAAACAGCGCCGTTCCCCCCAAAGCGCGCTGGCTGGCCTTTCAGGCGGGAGAGCAATTTGACCCGGACATTTTGCAGGGTTTTGGGAAACAGTGCGAACATTTTCTTCTCGACGCCCATCGCCCCGGGCAGTTCGGGGGCACCGGACAGCCCGGCAACTGGGAAATAGCGGTGGCCGCCAAACGCTACGGTTCCGTCATCCTTGCCGGAGGATTGAACCCCGCCAATCTCAAAGAAGCGGTGGCAGCGGTGCAGCCGTTCGCCATCGACCTTAACAGCGGGGTGGAAAAAACGCCGGGCATAAAAGATCATCACAAACTGGAACAGGCATTTCAAATCATAAAGGAAATCCGCGGTGAAAACCCAACTCATCCCGGCCATTAAGGCCACCCAATATCCCGATAAGTCCGGAAAATTCGGGCCGTTCGGCGGCAAATTCGTTCCGGAAATCCTCATTCCGGCCATCACCGAGCTGGAGGACGCTTATCTGAGCGTCCGTGAGGATCCTGAGTTTCTCCGGGAATTCGGGTATTACCTCAGCGAATACGTGGGGCGGCCCAACAGCCTGACCTTTGCCGATCGCCTCACCGAAAAAATCGGCGGGGCCAAAATCTACCTGAAGCGCGAAGACCTCAACCACACCGGGGCCCATAAAATCAACAACGTTCTGGGACAGCTGCTGCTGGCCCGCCGCATGGGCAAAAAGCGCATTATTGCGGAAACCGGTGCGGGTCAGCACGGGGTAGCCACCGCCACGGTAGCCGCCAAATTCGGGATGGACTGTATTGTTTATATGGGTGAGGAGGACACGGTCCGGCAGCGCCTCAACGTTTCCCGGATGCAGTTGATGAACGCCGAGGTGCGGGCGGTAAAAACCGGCAGTCGCACCCTCAAGGACGCCATCAACGAAGCTATCCGGGACTGGGTCACCCATGTTGAGGATACCTTTTATTGCATCGGCTCGGTGGTGGGTCCCCATCCTTATCCCATGATGGTGCGGGATTTTCAGTCGGTCATCGGGCAGGAAACCCTTTCCCAGCACATGGAGGCGGAGGGACGGTTGCCGGAGGCCATTGTGGCCTGCGTCGGCGGAGGTTCCAACGCCATGGGTATGTTTGCGCCTTTTGTGGAACACCAGGCCGTGGCCCTTTACGGGGTGGAGGCCGGGGGGCGATCCGGGAAAATCGGCGACCATGCCGCCACCCTCACCTACGGGGAGCCCGGGATTTTACACGGCATGCTCACCTACCTCCTGCAGAGCGAGGCGGGACAGGTAAGCGATGTGCACAGCATTTCCGCGGGCCTGGACTATCCGGGGGTGGGGCCGGAGCATTCTCAACTGAAGGATAGCGGGCGGGTTACCTATGGCTCGGTAACCGATCGGGAGGCGCTGGAAGGGCTGAAGCTGCTCTCGGCCACCGAGGGTATTATTCCCGCTTTGGAAACCGCCCACGCGGTGTATTACGCCTGCGAGCTGGCCCGGAAAATGTCCCGGGAGGAATCCCTGGTGATCTGCCTTTCCGGGCGCGGTGATAAGGATATGGAAACGGTGGAGAAGCACTTGTAGGCGGGAAGCCGTGGGCAGTAGGCGATAATCATGTAACCATCGCCGCAGGCGATAACCATCAACCAGGACATCATCATGAGCTTTATCAGACAATTCTTCGGGAACATGCGCAAAGCCAACCAGAAGGTCCTTTCCATTTATCTGCCGGCCGGCTATCCCACCTCCGAGGCCACCCTGCCCTTGCTGGACACTCTGGTGGAAGCGGGGGCGGACATGATCGAGCTGGGCATTCCCTTTTCCGATCCCCTGGCGGACGGCCCCACCATCCAGCGGGCCAGTCAGCAGGCCATTGCCAACGGCACCACCCTGCTGCAATCCCTCAATTTTCTGAGGCTCTTCCGCACCAAACATCCCCAGGTCCCCGCCCTGCTGATGGGCTATGCCAATCCCTTTTTCCGCTTCGGCTGGGATCGTCTGGTGGACATGGCCGCCGCCGCGGACGTCAGCGGATTTATCATCCCCGATTTGCCTCCGGAGGAATGCGAGCCGATTCTGAGCCGCATCCACAGTAGCGGGATGGACCTGATATTCCTGGCCACCCCCAACACCCCTCCGGAACGCCTGCGCCTGATCAACGCAAAAGGGCGGGGATTTCTCTATGCCGTTTCCCTGACCGGGGTTACCGGAGCCCGCAAAAACCTGCCGCCGGAAACCAAGGCCTTCCTGCAGCGTCTGCGCCGGGAGAGCAGCCATCCGATTATGGTTGGCTTC
The DNA here is from genome assembly GCA_020434205.1 of Calditrichota bacterium. Taxonomy (GTDB): domain Bacteria; phylum Calditrichota; class Calditrichia; order RBG-13-44-9; family J075; genus JAGRBF01. The sequence goes on from JAGRBF010000545.1 coordinate 5,055, forward strand.
GGCATTTCCACCCCGCAACTGGCCGCCCAGATGGCCAAAGAAGGCAACGGGGTGATCATCGGGAGCGCGGTAATTGATCTGATCGAAAACAGCCCGGACCTGCCGGCGGCCCGCAAAACGGTCTTTGAATTTGTCTCGCAGGTTAAGAAGGCGATGGGATGATGGCGAGGGGGCGAAAGGGCGAGGGGGCGAAAGGGCGA
>JAGRBF010000060.1:0-26675 GCA_020434205.1 Calditrichota bacterium
TGAAATAATTCGATCCCCCATTCCCCGCCCCGCGCATGGCGCAGCACAAAATCCGGAAAGCAGTAGCGGTCTCCGGCCAGCGGGATAAAATGCCCCCCGGCGCTAAGGGACCAGTCCTCGGTTTTTTCGTTGAAACTTTCTTCCAAAAGGGCAATCTCCGGGGGGACATAATCCAGATAGCGCCCGGAATAGGGCCGGATTCCGCAATCCTGATCCAACTGCAGCTGGACACTTTTGCGCCCCTTAAAGCGCACTTCCGCCTCCAGAGACCAGCGCTCCTGATGCAGCAGGCCGGGAAAAAAAGCGGCCAGGTTTAGCCCGTATTTCTGAGTCTGGTAGAACAAACTCAGGGGCCCGTCGATCTCAATGCGGATGCCGCCTCCCGGCAGGGGCAGGATATCGGCCAGCAGGCGCTGAAAACGCAGGTATTTGAAAAGCTGCCGGTAGGCCCCGGCGCTGCTTTTCCCCAACGCAATGGATACCCGCTGGCTGTGCAGCAGCAGCCCCTGCACCTGGGCGCAGTTGTAACGGTGCAGAAAACGCTCCGGGGTTATCGTTTTGAAACGCCGCAGCGGCTGGCATTCCGGCAAATCCGCGTAAAGGCGGTCCCGAATGGCCTGGAGGTCCTCATCCAGCTTCCCGGAAATCCGCTGCAGATAAGCATCCAGCGAAAAAGCATCCGGGCTTTTCAACAAGATGCTGCTTTCCTGGAAAACTTTTTCCCGGAGCCCAACCAGTTCTTCGGCAGCGCTCTCCCCGAACTCGCAGCGGTCCAGCAACAGCTTCTCGAATCCCTTCAGCACCAGATTGGCCGGGGCACCTGCCTCAATCTGCTCCTGGACCGCATTGGCCAACGTTTCCCGGGTTTCCCCGAGGTGCCCCTCGAAAATTTCGATCAGGGCGGCGGCGCTGTCCAGCAGTTCCCGGTTTTCCGGATCGATCAACACCGGGAATATCCGTTCGCCGCGGGTTCTATGCCGAACCAGGTTTTTGGTAAGCATCGTGCTTCCTCCGCCGTTGGTTAACAAAATGTTCCCCGGTATCCGCGGCAATCAGCTCGTAGAGCACCGCTTTTTTCCCGGGGCGGGCCCGCAGCAGGCGCCCCAGACGCTGGACGTGCTCCCGCACACTCCCGCTGCCGGAAACGATGATGCCGACGTTGGCTTCGGGCACGTCCACGCCCTCATTAAGCACCTTGGAGGTCACCAGCACCGGATAGCGACCCTCCCGGAAAGCGCTGAGGAATTGCTCCCGCTCCTTTACCCGGGTGTGGTGGGTAAGCACCGGCAGCAGGTAGCGGCGCCCCAGGCGGTAAGCAGTTTCGTTGTCCTGAGTAAAAATGAGAATCCGGTCTCCGGCGTGCTTAACCAGCAGTTCCCAAACCGCCGTTTCCTTGGCGGATGCCGCCAGGCTGAGTTTCTTCTGGGTGAGGTAGGCCTTAAAAGCGCGCCGGCCTTCCGGGGTCCGGCTGCTTTTCCAGATAAACTGCTGCCAGCCGTTGCGGGCGCCCATATTGATGCGTTCGCTGCGCAGAAAGGTCAGGTAAATCTCGCGCTCCCCCTCATACAAAAGCCGCTCCTCTTCGGTAAGGGCCACGGGGAGGGTAACCACCTCGTAGGGGGCCAGGGTTTCCCCCTCCAGAGAGCGGATTTCCGCCCGGTAGCACAACTCCCCCGCCAGTTGGTACAGCTGCTCTTCCAGGCCGTCGCTGCGTTCCGGGGTGGCGGTAAGGCCCAGCCGAAAGGGAGCCAGGCTGCTGATAGCGGTGTAGCGGTACTGTTCGCCGGGCAAATGGTGGCATTCGTCGAAAATGGCGAAGGCAAAACGATTGCCCTTGTCCGCCACGTGCAGCAAAGCGGAATCGTAGGTGGCAACGGTAATGGGGGCAATTTCCTTGTAGCCGCCTCCCAGCAGTCCGATTTCCCTGCCGAAGTAGGTGGTCAATACGGCGTGCCACTGCTGCATCAGGTCGATGGTTGGCACGTGGATGAGGGTGGGGCGGCCCACTTTTTCGATCAACATCACCGCCAGAATGGTTTTGCCGGCACCGGTGGGCAAACACACCACCCCTCGCATATTGTGACGATACCAGGCTTCCATCGCCTCCTGCTGAAAAGGGCGCGGAACAATCTTTTTGACCAGGGGGAAAGCCTCCCGCCGGTAGTTGCGGGCCAGATCCTCGTAAGGGAGCTTCCGGTTGTGCAGGGCCAGGATGATTTCCCGATAGAAACAGGCCGGAGCCCGCCATACCCGGGTGCGGCTATCCCACTTCATCCCCGGCAGGGAGGTGATCTCGGGGGAAGGGTCGCCTTTCAGGACCAGGGTTCCCTGGTCAAAGGAAATTTCGGTCGTCAAAAATTGCCCTTATCCGGTAGGTTTGAAGTTGCTCCGGTCATTCTAATCACTTAATTTGCCCGGACCAAACAGAAACTGCCCCATCAAGGACAATAATCTTTGCGCCAAACCCCTTTTACCAGCCGTTTTCGGCATCGCCAATCGCGCTTTCTGCTCCGCTTTTTTTTGCTGATTCTGATTTTTTCCGGAACCACCCGTTCCGGATTTTCTCAGCCGCAAAACCTGCAGAAGGAGATTCGCACTTACCTCATGGAGGCCCGCGAGAAAATTGGCATTCCCGGACTGGCGGTGACCATTGTCCATCGCGACAGCCTGTTTTTTAGTGAGGGTTTCGGGATTGCCGGTCCGCAGCAGCAACCGGTTGGGCCGGACACCCCGTTTATGCTCGGTTCGCTGTCCAAGGTTCTGACCGCCCAGGCGGTTCTTAAACTGAGCGAATACGGCAAAATTTACCTCGACATGCCGGTTGTTCAGGTTCTCCCGGATTTCCGGCTGGCCGACAGCCTGGCCACCGCCACCCTGACCATCCGCCATTTGCTGAACCACCGCAGCGGGCTCACCCAGGATCACAGTTTTGCCACCTCTCGTCCCGGCCATACCCTGGCCGAACGGGTGGCCCTGCTGGACAAAATCCGGCCGGTCGCCCCTCCCGGAGAGCGGTTTATCTATGCCAATCTCAATTACGTTATCCTGGGGCATATCATCGAAAGCGTTTCCGGGACTTCCCTGCAGGCTTTTTTGCGGCGGTCGGTTTTTCGGCGTCTGGAAATGCACCACAGCTACTGCGACATTCAGGAAGCCCGGGAGGCGGGATTGGCCACCGGTTACCGCGCCTGGTTCGGCTTTCCGGTGGCCGCGGATCTGGATTTCCCGGCGGATAACCTGCCCAGCGGCCACCTGATTTCCTCCTCAGCCGATATGGGGAATTTTTTGCTGAGCCAGTTGGACGAAGGATTTTACAACGACGGCCGGGCTTTGCTCTCCGAAAACGTTCAGCTCATGCAAACACCCCCGCCGGGAAGTCCTTATGGCATGGGCTGGGTGCGCGGGGAAATCGACGGCGTTCCGGCTTTGTATCACGGGGGATCCCTGGCCAATTACGATGCCTTTATGGCCATTTTACCGGAAAGTCGCTATGCCTTTATCGTGTTGATCAATTACAACACCTACCTGTTGGGTGGGGAAATCCGCCGGGTGGGCCAGGGACTGGTAAGCCTGCTGGGCGGGCGGGACACCCCCAAAATCGGCTATGCCTTCCGCATCAAATACTGGCTGATCAACCTGGCGATCCTGGCGGTGGTAGGGTACTTCATTTACGTTATTCGCAAGCTGTTTTTGCGCTGGCGCCATCCGAAACACAAAGCGCTGCCGGTGTTGGAACTCCTGGATAAAACCCGCCAGGGTTTTGCCCTGGATCTCCTTTCCCCGGTGGTCCTGCTGATCGTGCTGCCCACCCTGGTGCGCAAAAGCTGGGGCGCCATGCTAACGGGTCAGCCGGATATGACCATCGTTCTCCTCGCCGCCCTTTTTCTGGAGATCCCGCTGGGGGTTTTCAAAACCCATCTCACCGCCGCGGAGGGCGGCTCCTCTCTGCCCAAGCTCTGGCAACTCCAGGTTCAGGAAATCCGGGAACGCATCAAAGCGCTCCGCGCCAAACTGTGGGCATAAATTACACAATTCACATTACCTTACCGCTCCCTTACCCGCTCCGGGCCTAACCTTTACGCCGATTCGGCCATTGGCACGTCAATTGCGTTACGATCATCAAGCGAACTCAACAAAAGCGCTCTTTTTGTCCGCCTGAGCCCGTTTCGAAGCACGAAGGCATCGAACGGCCCCGCCGGGACAAAAAACCAACGGATGGGTTAAGAGTGACGAACCGGAACCAGCCGGTCGATGAAGCAAAGCAACCAGTTTAACACGGAGGTACAAGGTGATTCAGCGTCCCAAATCGCCCGCTGCCCCTCTCCCGCGAGAGTGCATGCGCCACGCCATCAGCAAATTCGCCAACAACATCGCCCTGGTTACCAGCGACGGGCAGTTCACCTACACCCAGTTGGGAGAGCGGGTTTTGCGCCTGGCCACCCATCTCAAGAACCTCGGCGTCGAACCAGGCACTCACGTTTTCAGCCTTCTCAACGATTCTCTGGCCCAGGTGGAAGTCCGTCTGGCCACCTACGAGTTGGGCGCATCCCTGACCGCCTTTAACGCCGGGCACCCCACCGCCCAGATCATCAGCGCCGGACGCCTGGTGCAACCCACCTTGTTTATGTACGACCCGGCTATCAGCAACATGCCCGCCCGTTTTTTTGAGGGCAACCTGCCGGAGACCAAACTGTTGCCGGTAAACGCGGATTATAACCGCATTTTGGAAACCGATGTGCCCTCTTTTGCGGGCAGCGAGACCAGCGGACGCGACATCGCTACCATGCGCTTCATTTTTGAAGAGGGCGCCGAGCCGCGAGCGCTCTACTTTACCCAGGAGAGCGTCATGAAAGGCGTTCAGCAAAGCGTGGGAGAATTGGGATTTGCCCGGCACAAGGAAATGGACATCACCCTGGCCGGGATCCCCTTCAGCGACGGTGGGGAGGACATTATCCTGCCGGTGCTCTCCAACGGCGGCATCATTGTTCTGCCGGAATGCCTGGACATGAGCGTATTTCTGGAAATGATCGGTCGCTACCGGATCAGCCGTATGCTGATTACCGCCAGCCAGTTCATCGACTTTCTGGAGGACACCGAACAAAATCAATACGACCTCAATTCCCTCAAACAAATCATCTATTCCGGCGGCCCCCTGGCCCCGGCCAAGTTCGAAGAAGCCCTGAAGCGCTTCGGCCCTGTTTTCCGCCAGGTCTATCAGATCCCGGAATTTCAGTCCTTCGTGAGCACCTTACGCATCGAACAGCACCTGCGCAGCGGACATTCCCTGTCCCGCCGGATTCTGGCTTCGGTGGGTCGGATGAACCGCGGCATGAGCGTGCGAATTATCGGACGGCGCGGCAAGGAACTGCCCACCGGGCAGATCGGGGAGATCGTTATTGCCGGCCCCACCATGTTCAACGGCTACTGGAAACGAGCCGACCTGACCCGCAAGCTGGTAACCGACGCCTGCCACCACACCGGCAACCTGGGATTCGTCGACAAGGACGGGCTGCTTCACGTCTTAAACCGCCGTCGCGAAGTATACCAGCGGGACGAACGCTGGGTTTATCCGCGGCAGATAGAAAACGTTCTTCACAAACATCCCTCGGTTCGGGACGTATGCCTGGTCCGGGACGAAAGTCTGGACAAAATTACCCTGTGCGTTACCCTTCGCCAGTCCTGGCGCAAGAAGCGCTCCTGGCCGGAGATCTCCCGGCTCCTCTGGCAGCATCTCAATCAGAATCTGGACGATGAATTGCTTCCCGACAGCCTGGTTTATATGCCGGATCTCCCGCGGAGTTATGCCGGCCAGATCATTCGCCAGGAAGTTCGGGCCATGCTGCGCAAGAAACGCAACACCCGCACCATCCCGGAGCACCTCTTCGGCAACCCGGCCGCCGCCGGACCGGTTATCCATACCCATCCCATGATGGCCGGGACGGTCAATTAGGAGCGGACAAGGCATTTGGGAGTGAGAGTAAAAAAAGCCGCCGATCCAAAGGACCGGCGGCTCAGAGGAGGTAATACGGTTCTAAGAGACCCTATACCTTACGGAAGAATCCCTCCCCGGGTTGCATAAAAATCCCCCTTCTTATAACACATCGCACGTAGTGCTTCATGAGAACCACCAGGACGCCAAAGCAGGTGGGGGCCAGGAAGTTCTGTATCCGGCAAGGACTAAACCCATAAATTCTTGGCGGTTAAATAGCAAAACCGCATTGGGTTGCGGAACATCCGTTATAAATAACGGGTGATGCCAAAGCCCAGGCGCCAATCGCCGCTGCTGGCGGAACGGTTTGCCCCAACCAGATACTGAGAGGGGTTGAGCCGGTCGTTGTTGGTAACCACGATGTGGAAAAAGTGCCCGCCCGTTTCGATATCAAATCCGTAGGAAAGGGAGTTGTAGGATTTCTGCCCCACCTCGGAAGATTCGACAAAACCCTGATAACCGGCCACAATCGGGTTGTATTCCACCCACACACTCCACATGTCGTTGAAGTAATACTGGTAGTAATTCCCCAGGGTGAAGGTGTATTGTTTCTCCACCGTAAAAACGGAGCTGTTGTAGAGGTAGGAAGGCACCACACCGATACCGAGCTTTTTGTTGAAGAGCATGGTATTGGCGATTAACTGCCCGTAGTACTGCAGATTGTCGCCGGAGAGTTTGTTGCGGTCCAGGGATTCCGGGATATCCCCGGTATTCAGGGCGATACCCGCCCGCAGGGAAAAGGCGGCAGGCAGGGTGGGGTTGGCAAACTGGAACAGTTTGACCTTGACCCGCAAATCGGTATTGTCCATCAGATTGGAACGGCCCAGGGTCACCATTACCCCGTCGCTAATGCCGTAGCTGAGAGCGGTGCGGATTCGGGCAGGACCGTCAATTCCCCAATACACGTCGTAGCCATCCTTGATGGGCGGAACGAAGCGGTGGGAAATCTCGTACATAAAATCGCCTTTTTTGAGGGATTCGGTGGTGGGGAAGTTGGCGGTCATGGTGCCGTGAAACAACTCCACCTTGGTATCGGTTTTGGTCTCCTGGCGCTTCCAGGAAGGCTGGGCGATCCCCAGGGCCGGCAAGAAGAGGGCGGCCAGGACCAGAGCAATGAGAATTTTCAAGGAATTTCCTCCGAATGAAAACGGTGAATTTTCAGAATAGCCAGAGCGGACAACGCCAGGTTAGCCCGCCGCCTCGTTCAAAAAGAAGTTGACGTAAAGGCGGATATTTTCGTTGACTTTCAGGAACATCAGGGTGGGAATCTCGATATTGAAATCGCTGAGCTTCACCTCAAAACGCGCTTCCACATTCATCACCCCGTCTGTTATGGTGATCAGGGCCGGCACTTCCAGCTCCCGTTCCACCCCGCGGATGGAGATGCTGCCTCTGGAGATAACCCGATAGGCGGTAACGGCGGAATCGATTTTTTCGGCGGAGACGATCGCCCCCTTATAAGTGGTGATGGGGTATTTGTCGGTAGCCAGACGATCCCGCATATCCCGGTCGCGTTTGCCAATACCGGTTTCTACGGAATTCAGATCCACGTCCATCTGCAACTGGCTGTTTCCGAGGAACATCTCCTCGCCTTCCCAATAGACATAGCCGTCGATTTTCTGAGTGGTGCCGTGAAATTCCAGCTTCAGGGTTTCCGAGGTAAACTTCACCAGGTTGTCTTTATTGCCGGTGTCCACGTGCCATTCGCCGGCCCAAACCGCGCCGTACAAGCAGATGGACATCAAAAGTGCAAAGGTTTTTGACATGGCCATTTCCTTCGGTTTCTATGGATTTGAGAAAAACGAATTAATCGTTGGGGGCGCCCCGGCTTATCCAGGCACCGATGCTGTCTATGACCGTATCGGATAAATAGCCGCCGGGAAAGGGCATCCTTACACCGTTGATGTTGGGTCCTCCGGATATTTTGCGAAAGAGATAGCTGGCGGACGGATCGCCGGGTTCGATGTAATCATCTCCCTGGAAACTGGGCTGATTCACCAGATTGGCATAAGCCTGTCCGGCAGACATATTGGGAAGCTGAGTGCCGGCATGGCAGGAGGAAAAGGCGCAATTGTTGTTGAGGACCGCCTGCACATCACTAAACCGGAAAACGGCATTCACCCGGGTACGGTCCAGAACACTGGGTTCGCTTTCGGTGATACTGTCGGCACAACCGCCGGCGACAATTGCCCCCAAGACCATTAATAACAGCAACATATACTTCGGGATCATAAGCACCCTCATCGTTGGTAAAAAATTATACAGTTAACCATTTAACTTATGTTCCGACACAATAGCTTACGCACGTTTTTTTTCTCAATCTGTGACTATTATTACCCTCTCTCCGATTTACACCCTACGCCAGTAGCGTAAAGGGACCCCTATTGGGGAGGGGAAGCAGAGGATTCCACCACGATTTTGTCCCGAAGGGTATCCAGAGTTTTGCGGCCAATGCCGCGAATTCGCAGCAATTGCTCCAGGGAGGTGAAGGGCCCGTTTTCCCGGCGGTAAGCCACGATTGCACGGGCCCGGGAGGGACCGATTCCCGGCAGCGCCGTCAGCTGAGCGGCGGTGGCCTGATTAATCCGAATGGGAAAGACCTGAGAAGATGTTGGGGCGGCCGGCCCCGGAGCAGAAGGAGTGGTGCCCGGGGAAATTTCCGCGATGGGCTCGGAGACCTGCAGACTCAAACTGTCGGCCCGCTCCCGAAACAGGCGTTCCCACCTGGCGTTGGCAAGATCACTGTTATGCGTCTGCCAGATATTGATCCATCGAATGGCGCAACTTAACCATACCAGGCCCATCAAAACCCACAGGGCCTTTCGCTGAGAAGGGGTTAAATACATATAATCTCCCGTTTTTGGATGTTAAACGGGAGGGAGGCAGAGAGAAGAACCGGCCACGGGCGGAGGTTCCGGGCCTTTTAAATATTGAGGGCTTCCTTGAACTTCTGGAAGAAACCCTTTCCTTTTTTGGGAGGGCGCATATTTTCCTGTTCGGCCAGCTCCTGCAAAAGTTCTTTTTCCTTGCTGTTCAGGCGGGTGGGAATCCAGACCTTAATCTGGACCAGCATATCGCCCTTGTTGTAACCATGCACTTCGGGAATGCCTTTTCCGCGAAGGCGGAAAACCTTGCCAACCTGGGTACCGGCCGGAATATCGATAGAGACCGGCTTATAGCGGGCGGGATCTTCGTCCGGCAACTCCTTGCCTTCTTCGGCCACCGCCAGGGTGGGGATCTCCACCGTTTCCCCGAGGGCCAACTCGGCGATGGTGCCGTAATAATCGTAGACGATATCATTACCGTGGCGTACGAAAAGCGGGTGTTCCTTTTCCTTGACGACCACGATCAGGTCGCCGGGTAGCCCACCGCGCGGGCCGGCCTCCCCTTTACCTTCCAGGGTAATGTAGTTCCCGGTGGAAACCCCGGCGGGCAGGGAAACCTCCACCATTTCTTCTCCGTCGACGCGCCCCTCGCCGTGGCAGGTGGCGCAGGGATTTTTAACCATCTGCCCCTGTCCGCCGCAAGCCGGGCAACTGGTCACATTGACGAAATTGCCGAACACCGAACGGGACACCTGGCGAACTTCGCCCATCCCGTTGCAGGTGGTGCAGTTGGTGGTTTTACCGTCTTTGGAGCCGTTGCCCTTGCAGGTTTTGCAGGTAATCTTCTTGTTGACCTTGATTTTTTTATTGGTGGATCGGACCACCTCTTCCAGGGTAAGGCCGAGGGTGATCTGCAGATCCCGTCCCTGTGGTTTCCGGCCGCGCCGGCGACCGCCGCCACCAAACAGGTCCCCAAAACCACCGAAACCCTGCTCCATAAACATGCGCAAAGCATCGGAAAGGTCGAATCCGGCCCCGCCGAAATCGTACCCGCCGCCCATGCCTTCATGGCCAAAACGATCGTAGCGCTGCCGTTTTTCCTGATGGCTCAGGATCTCGTAAGCTTCGGCAGCTTCCTTAAACTTGTCTTCCGCCTCGGCATTCCCGGGATTGCGGTCCGGGTGATACTGCATCGCCAGCTTGCGATAGGCGCTTTTGATTTCTTCCGGCGAGGCTTCCCGGCTAACCCCGAGGACCTCATAATAATCTCTTTTTGTTGCCATAAACGTCTGACTTCCTGACACTCATCCCGAAGTTTAATTTCGATTCTGAAGACCGGTAAGCGATTTCGCGGTGTAATCCAGCAGGGCGACCAACTTTCCGTAGTCCATGCGCATCGGGCCCAGAATACCGATAGCCCCGCTGATCTCTCCAATCCGGTATTGCGCGGTAATCAGGCTGCAGCCCTGCATTTTCCGGTTGTCCAGCTCCTCGCCAATGCGCACCAGTGGCACTCCCGGATTAATGGGAGAGAGATCCTCCGGCAGCATGTGGTTGAGAATATGACGGCTTTCCACCATTTCAATAACCGAAGAAACGGTTTCCAGATCGGTAAAGTCCGGCTTCTGCATCATGTAATGGGCGCCCATAAAATACAGCTGAACATCTTCGGAAAAATTGAAGAGGCGGTCGGCGCCGTGTTTGAAAAGGCGAATCAAACTGCTTTCCTGGGAAGAGACCCCGCTGATAATCTCGGAAAATTTGCTGCGAATAACCGACAGTTTGATCCCGGAAAGCCGCTCGTTGAAAATCTGCGTCACCCAATCCAGATGATCCCGGGAAATGGCGGAGTCGATTTCCAGGGTGAGGGTTTTCATCATCCCGGAGGTGATGGTGATAATTACCAAAAGCCGTTCCGAAGAAAGGCTGATCATTTCCATACGCTGAAAAACACCATCCTTAAGCGCCGGGGGCATTACCAGACTCAGCTGGCGGGCCAGACGGGCCACAATCCCGGGAATCTCCTTGAGCACCGCGTTAATGTCCGCCCGATGGCTTTCGATGGAGTCGCGGATTTCTTCGCGCACCTGAGGAGTTAAGCGCCCCAGGCGCATCAACTCGTCCACATAAACCCGATAACCACTGGTGCAGGGAACCCGTCCGGCCGAGGTATGGGGTTGGGCGATAAACCCCTTCTGCTCCAGACTGTTCATAATGCTGCGAATGGTGGCGGCACTCATCCCGATGCCGGGTTTGCGGGCAATCAGGTTGGAGCTTACCGGAGCAGCGCTGTCGATGAAATGCTGAACGATTTCATTCAGGATCAGTTTTTCGCGTTGAGTTAACGCTGTCATCGCATCATTCCCGTTTTTCGCAAGCAGAAATCTACCCGAATCATCGGCATCTGTCAACCTATTTTAAGCCAAATCCCCGGCAATACAAGCTGTTAACGCAATTTCGCCATTTTTTCTTATTGAACGGGCAACCAATAGCTGAACTTCAGGGCCAGGATGTGGTTCCCGCGATCCTCAAAACTTTGGGCCAGATCGCGGAAATCCGCCCGGCTGTCCCGCGGATCCCCGCTGCCGCTGCGGTCCTGCTGCCAGACCAGAAAAAGGGTGCTGCCGGGACGCCATTCCCAGCGGATCACCATGCTGCTCCTCAGGGAGCGCACCCGGAAATCCGGGCGTTGCAACACAAATTGTCCGGCGGCATCGGCAATGGCATAGACCCCGTCGTCCGTTTCGTTGATAGAGGAACCCCCTTCACCATACATGCGAAGGTAAGGGCTGCGGGGTTCCGCAAGTTCCCCAAAGCGCGAATAGCGGCCGTCCGCAGCAAAGGGTTCGGCGTAGACCTGGGCGGTCAGGTTGGGGGTAAAAGCCCAGTCCAGGCGCATCTGCAAGGAAAGGGTGCGGCGGGAAATCGCCCCGAAAACATAACGCCGGTCAAAGGTCTCCGGCCGGCCGTTCTCCAGGGTAGCGACGTATTGGCGGGTGTTGAGGCTGGATTGCCAGAATGGGGTCACTTGCAGCCCCAGGCTGCTGGTCGGCTGGGCGTTCATGGAAACGCTGACTTCCGTTTTCCGACTGCCGAGTTCGTCAAATGCGTATTCCCCGGCGGCGGTCCAGCGATTGCGGGAGGCAAAATTATTACCCCAACTGAGGCCGAACTCCCAATATCGCCCGGTGCCCATCAAAGGTCCCCCGCGGGTGGCGGTCTGGCTAAGGTAACGCGGCTGGAAGTTGCCGTATCCGGAAAGGCTCCAGTAATTTCTCAGGGTGCTGCTGAACAAATACCCCATGTAATGCCCGGTATTCTCCCCTCCGAAGGTCCAATCCTGATAATTGCTCAGGGTGTGGGACCAGTTCTGGAAGATCCTGCCCGGGGTGGTCTCCCGGTATTTGAGGGACACCCCGGTCCCAACTTCATCCGCACGGCGCAACTGCCCCAGGTCGTTAATCTCGAATCCCGGGGATTCTCCCCACAGGCTCAGATCCCACAACCAGTGGCGCCCGCTTTCTTTGCCAAGTCCGGCGCTGAAGCTGTAGCCGGCCAGGTGAGTGCGGGCGGAATCCAGGCTGAAGTGGTCGGCGTCCGGGCGCTGAAAATACCGGGCCGGGGAACGCTGCAGAGCGGCGATGGCCACTTCGGAACCCGCCACATAGCTAAAACCGAGGTCTCCCGAAAAACGATAGCGCCCCTCCAGCCACTTCAGGCGCCAGTCCACACCGCCGCCGTAAGCCCGTCGATTTACCAGTTGCGCAACATCGCTGCCCTCTTTGAGCTGGCGCTCCACTGCGGTTCCGCTAAATCCGGCGGTGGAACCCTTTTGGTCCAACTCCTTCTGCAGGCGAATCACCCCGTAAACGGCGGGCGCCTGAACCTCCACCTTGCGGATTTCATCGGAGCTGTCGGAAGCAATTTCGGCGAACTCCCGTCCGGTGGAAGCTGCCAGGGCGCCGATATTCAACCCGGAATTAAGGCGTCCGGTCAGCTTGGCCGCTCCCAGAATGGTGGTCTGCTGAGGGCGGCGAACGAATTGTCCGGCAGGGAAACCCGGCGGGGGAGCGCCGATTCGGCGGGAGTAATAGAAACCCGGCCCCTGACCGGAGAGCAACTGTTGCCCCTCCGTAAAAAAGGGCCGCCTTTCGCTGAAAAAGGTCTCAAAATCGGTTAGATTCACCTCGGCCGGATCCGCTTCCACCTGACCAAAATCCGGGTTGATGGTGGCGTCCAGGGTCAGGTTGGGCCCCAACCCCATCTTGAGATCCAGCCCGGCCCGCTGCCGGAAATCGGTATCATCGTTAAGCGGATCACCGGCGTCCACATCGCTTCGCAGGAAACCTTCCCCGGCAAAATAGGGGAGTAATTCCACCCCCCGACGCGGTTTAACATCGCCCAGACCGTCCAGGGATCCAAAGCGCGAGGACCATCCCACCTCCTGGCTGCGCGGGTAAATCCAATAGGTATCCTGATTGATATCGGGAATCCAGCGGTTGATATTGACCCCCCAGATCTGGCACGACTCGCTGGAGAAACGCAGCTGGGAAAAGGGGATACGCACTTCGGCGGACCAGCCATCCGCCAGGAACTGGGTTTTGGCTTCCCAAACCGGATCAAAGGAATAGTCCCGGCTAAATTCCGCATCGGTGGGGTGATAATAGTCGATGCGCACCCCCTTGGCGGTAATGCCGAAACTGTAGGCGGTGATGCGGTCCAGGTAGGTATCCAGGGAAATAATGATGCGCTCGGCATTGCCGGCATTGTCGCGCCGGCTAACCTGGGTGCTGCGCTCCGCACCGTTGTCGCTATACATACGCGCCCCGATAAACAACGCTTCCGAATCGAAAAGGAAACGAACCTCGGTTTGCTTGTCCGCCAGGACACCCTCGTTGGGCATACGCTGGCGGAAGTCACTCGCCGGGTGTCCTTTTTCCCAGGCTTTTTCATCCAGAGAACCATCCAGAGAGATGCTGCCGTCCGGTACCTTTACGGCCCGGATTTGTATCCTTTCCGGCGGGGGGGTATCTTGTGCGAAAACGGCTGAGCAGGCGATGAGCAGAATCCCGGCAAGCCGGAGATTTTTTCCCGCTGCTACGGAAAAGCGAGAGCTGATTTTTCGTTCTGTAACCATCGGGAATCCGGCTTTGAGCATTATTGAAAATTTACCGGTAACTTTTTGAGGTTCGTATTCGCCGGATACAATAAAAACGGTCCGGGTCCTTACCGACACCGGCAAAAATAATTATGCACGAACATTAACCCGGGAGTGCAACACCCGGATTACCGTAAGATTCATAACGTATTGGCAATGGCAAAAATTATGCGATTCTCTACCGGTTTAGCCCAAAGATCACATTCTTTTCCGGCTAAACTGGCGGCGGTTTTCCTACTCCTTGACGTGTTCCTGTTTTCCCCCGGAGCGGCCTTTGCCAATCCGGAGGTTCCCTTTAACAGGATCTCAACCAAATTATACGGTAGCCCCGTAATAATTCAAAATTCTCTCCAAAAATTTTGGCGCTCGGCACCCGAATGGGGCGTTGCTCTGGAAAGTCCGTTTTACCGGGGTTTTATGGAAATCGGCCTGTCCGCGTGGTCATTTGAGAAAACAGCGCCCCAATATCCCGATTTTAAAGCCCGTATTTTTTACCTGGGCTGGGGACATTCCCTGCAGCCCTCGAAAAGGCTTTCCCTTTTCGGTGGTATGGTCGCCGGCAATTTCCTGATGGAATTTCCGGGCAAAAAGGGCAATGGCTCCGAGCCGGTTACGGAAAGTGAAATAGCCCTGGGATGGAACACCGGGGGGCGCTGGCATTTTTCTCAAAACGGGTATTTGTGGTCGGAGGTCCGCCGGCTCACCATTCTCACCCGACGGGAGATAAATTTCACCACCCTGAATGTCGGGTTCGCCTGGCAGGTTAACACCCCCGGATGGCTGCGGCATTTTCTGGCGGGCAATCGATAGTACGGACCCGCTGACCATACCCGGCATCACTTCAGTTTAAGGATTTAGCCGCCGAAGATGGAATGGCAAAAACCTACAGAATCGTTGCGTTTTTCAAAACTTCGGAATTATCTTTGGTTGCGCGCGCGATAACGAAACCCTGCGGGAAGAACCTATGCCAACACTCTACCTGATCCGGCACGCCAAATCCAGTTGGAAGGATAGCCGCCTGGACGATCTGGATCGCCCCCTCAACAGCCGGGGGGAACGGGATGCCCCGGAAATGGGACGCCGGTTGGCGGCGCGAAAGGTTTCCGCGGATCAGATCATCACCAGCCCGGCCCTGCGCGCCAAAACCACCGCAGGGGTAATTGCCGGTGCAACCGGCTTTCCGGCGGAGCGAATTATTTTCAACGAGGATGTCTACCTGGCCACTCCCACCACCCTGCTGGATATTATTTGCAGCCTGGATGATGCCTGGCAGTCCGTCTTCATTTTTGGCCACAACCCAGGCTTTACCCAGCTAGCCAACATGCTCTGCAACGCTGAGATAGAAAATGTACCCACTTGCGGGATCGTTGCCGTCGATTTCCCCGGGAAAAAGTGGGTAGAAATTCCCCGCAGCAACGGCAAGATGCTCTTTTTCGATTTCCCCAAAAACAAATCCGATCTTTAAATCCGCGCCTGTATTCTCGTGACTTTTTGCCGATCTTTCTGCTTCGGGAACCTTAGATTTCGCGGCAGGGTTATCCCGGCATATTGCGATATCCTCAGAAACACAGCTTAAGGAAAACAAATGGATTCCCGACCCGTAGACCTTCGCGAGCTTTTATTGCTCATCGACCAGCAAAAAAATCTGGACACCAATATGTTGCTGGATCATGGCTGCTTAATTGACGCCGCGGACCCGCGCCCCCTGGTGAAGGCGATCAATTACATGCTCAATTTCCTCAACGAATATTCAGGGGAACGGATAGAGGTCGCCTTAAACCTCAACGCGGAAAACATTCGCCTCAAGCTGATGAGTTTTTGGGAGCACAGCGAGGTGCCGGCCATCGCAGACCAACTGGCCGGGGTTTTTGCGGATTACGGGGGAGTGCTGTCCTTCGAGGCGGAGCCGGGCAAATACCTGCAGTTTATGATCACCTTCTCCCGGGCAAATACCTGATTTTGGGCAAAAAAAAGGGGCTTTCCGTTTCGAAAAGCCCCTTGAGGGTGGCGCCTCCCAGATTTGAACTGGGGACACACGGATTTTCAGTCCGTTGCTCTACCAACTGAGCTAAGGCGCCGTGGTTAAAAGCGGGCTAAATATAATAGAACGGAAAGATCGGATGCAAGTGCTTTTTCTAATCCGACCCGGGGGCGTTTTTCAGGGATGGGAATTAATGGAGCAGGCTAAAGTTTTTACCCTTATTTTCCGATCTCAAAGAGTACGGATGCCCTTCAATTTTGGCAGCCGCGGTACCTTCTAAATTATCCGGAATGCAAATGAGCAACCTGATCATGCCAGAATCCCGGGGACAACGCACCAGAGACGGCGCTCCCGCTACGACTAAAGTCCTGCTCATTTCCGATATTCCGGAAAATGCGGCACAGCTCCAGGAAGACCTGGAGCGGGAAGGGTGCGACATTACCATCTCCGGCAGTCTGGCGGGCAGTATTCTGGAGTTAAATTCCGGGGAAGGCTACCAGCTGATTCTGCTGGATTTTCAGTTTGCCAGCCAAAATCCTCAGGACATCATCGAAAAGATCAAGAAGAACCAGGCGTTCTGCCTCATTCCCCTGATCGGCCTGGTCCATCGCAGCATGATCATCGATCAGTTGCTGGCCTTCGAACTGGGGATCGACGATTTCATTCTGATTCCTTATTCCACTCTGGAGATCCAGTTGAAGATGCGTTCTCTCCAGCGCCTCATCCACCTTCAGGACCTCATGCTGGAAAAAGACCGCCAATTGGACAATCTCAAGAACGTTCAGCGCATCACGGTTACCCTCAACCACTACATCAACAATGCCCTTACCCCTCTGTATTTCGCGGTTCAGATCATGGAACAGGAAGAAGAGAAGGACGTGGAGCGACTCAAACAGATCGCCAATCAGACCGTCGATTTTGTCAGCAAGGTTCTCAAGAGCCTCAACAAGATCGTACAATCCGGCAAAGTCCGCGTCCAGCAGGAAGGGGTTTACCGGGACATCATGTACGATATTGAAAAAGAGTTGAATGAACTTCTGGAGCAAAACCGGTAGCCAGCCCCGTTTTTGTCCCCCCACCGTCGCCCCACCGCGCGTTTATAATTGATTTCTGACTTTCCCGGCCTTATCATTGGATCATTTTACGCCGAACCACCGGACCCGGGACCCATACCAGAACGGAGTACAGCAATGGCCTTCAAACCGCCGAAGTCTTACAAGGACCCCAAATTCATCAACAGCCGGGATGCCCGGCCGCTTCGCATTCTGGCCGAATACATCGGTCCGGAGTCCCGTTTTCGCAAATCCCGGGTAAAGGATACCGTTGTTTTTTTTGGCTCGGCCCGCACCCCGGATCGGGAAACCGCCGGGCAGCGCCTGGAAGAAGCCCGGGCCCACGCCAGGGCAAACCCGGGACCGCAGGCCCAACGGGAAGTGGCCCTGGCCGAAAAGCGGGTGGAACTGTCCGGCTATTATGAGGATGCGCGCATCCTGGCCCGGCGCATCACCGAATGGTCTATCGCACTCAATCCGGCCAATCCGCCCTACCTGATTTCCTCGGGCGGGGGTCCGGGCATCATGGAAGCCGCCAACCGCGGAGCTTCCGAAGCGGAGGGCGGGCAGTCCATCGGGCTGAACATTTCCCTGCCCATGGAGCAATACCCCAATCCCTATATTTCCGATCACCTCAATTTTGAGTTCCATTATTTCTTCACCCGCAAGTTCTGGTTTCTTAACCTGGCCCGGGCCCTGGTGGTTTTTCCGGGTGGATTCGGAACCATGGACGAACTTTTCGAGACCCTCACCCTTATCCAGACCAAAAAACTGTCCCGCAAACTGCCGGTGGTGATCTACGGGGAAAGTTTCTGGCGCAAGATTGTCAATTTTGAAGCCCTGGTGGAGGAGCTGGTCATCAGCGAAGAGGATCTGGCGCTTTTCAAATTTTGCAATACCCCGGACGAAGCCTTCGACTTCCTCACCGGAAAACTTCTGGCCACCAAAAAGCGGTAAATTATGAGCCAAGGCTTTGCCTTTGCCATTCTCACCGGGATCTTGTTCGGCTTGCAGGGTTTTGCCGGCAAGGCGGGCAGCAACCGTCTGCCGGTGGCATTACTGACCTGGGCAACCTTTACCGGGGCTGCCCCCTTCATGATTGCCTTTTTGCTCGCCTCACCGCTCCCGGAGATCAATTGGCCGCCTACCTTAACGGCCACCGCGGTAAGTCTGGTGGTTAATGTGGTGGCCGTCAACCTTTACTACCGCTCCCTCCAGGCGGGCCCGCTTTACCTGAGCATGCCCTTCACGGCATTTTCGCCGGTTTTTATGATTCCCATTGCCTATGTGCTGTTGGGCGAGTTGCCCGGCCGGAAAGAGCTTCTCGGCGTTTTGCTGATGGTGGGAGGGGCCTACGGCATTTACCTTCGCCCGGGTAATCTGCTGGGGCCGCTCAAAGCCATCTTTACCACCCGGGCTACCCGCCTGATGCTGGCCACCGCCATCATGTGGTCTTTGTCTGCCACGGTGGAGAAGGTGGCGGTCATCAACAGTTCCCCCTTTGTTTACGGCTCGATGGTTTTTACCGCTATGTCCCTGCTTTACCTGCCGCTGGTGCTTCGCCGGCACCGG
Organism: Calditrichota bacterium; assembly: GCA_020434205.1. Taxonomy (GTDB): domain Bacteria; phylum Calditrichota; class Calditrichia; order RBG-13-44-9; family J075; genus JAGRBF01. The sequence continues at coordinate 18,578 of JAGRBF010000060.1, forward strand.
GAGTATTTCCGGCGGGGCAGCGGGTTGGCCAAAACGGGGCTGATTATCGGGGGAATTTCCGGCCTGATGGCGGTCTGCCAGTTTCAGGCCTTACAGACGGTGGACGTCAGCTATGTTATCGCCTTCAAACGATCGGGGATTATCGTCAGCATCTTTTTGGGATACTGGGTTTATGCGGAGCGCAACTTTGTGCGCAATATCGCAATGAGCGCGGTGATCGTTACCGGGGCGATCCTGGTGATGTAAGCCCCGGGGCCATTTATATTACTTGCTTATCGAACAATGTTTAAGTATATTTGTAACTTGTTAATTACTTTGAATAAACGTGCATTGAAATTGCCATGCCGGAACTCCGAAAAGACCCCATTTCCGATCGATGGGTAATATTTTCACCCGCGCGTAGCCGGCGTCCCTCGGAGTATTCCCGGTCGGGCGAGGCGCCCCTCCCGGAGAGCTCGGATTTTGCGCAAGGCAATGAAGACCGGACACCTCCGGAAATTTACGCCATACGCCCCGATGGTAGCGACGCCAACACCCCCGGCTGGCAATTGCGGGTTGTTCCCAACAAATTCCCGGCAATTATGCGAGATAATCCTGATGTAACCTCGGCTTCCCCGCTTTTTCAGCGACGCCCGGCAATCGGGGCCCATGAGGTGGTCATCGAAACGGGGGATAGCGACAGTAGTCTGGCCGATTTAAGCACTGCGGAACTGGCACAGGTTTTAAGGTGTTTTCGGGACCGCATTCGCGCATTGAAGGCGGAAGGCCGCTTTCAGTATGTTCAGGTTTTTAAAAATCACGGACAAAACGCCGGCGCGACCATCCGGCATTCTCACAGTCAAATCATGGCTTTTCCGGACATTCCCGAGGAAATTTCCCGGGAAATGCAGTCGGCTTCGGCCCACTTTTCCCGGGAGGGCCGGTGCATTTTTTGTGATTTGCTGGAAGCGGAAAATCAACAAGAGGAAAGGCTGATCGCCCAAAACGACCTTTTTCAGGCGCTATCGCCTTTTGCGGCGCGGGTTTCCTGCGAAACCTGGATCCTGCCCAGGACCCATCACTCGCATTTCGAGGGGCACAGCGACGAGGATCTTCACCTTCTGGCGGATCTGCTGCGCATTGCTCTCGTAAAAATAAACCGGGTTCTGGGTTTTCCACCGTACAACCTGATACTCCACAGCGCTCCGCTGAGGCAAGCTGCGCTTCCGGATTATCACTGGCATATCGAAATCATTCCCCGCACCAGCTACCTTGCCGGCCTGGAATGGAGTTGCGGGTATTACCAAAACGCCCTGATGCCCGAAGAAGCTGCCCGGCAATTGCGCGAGGCAGCGCTGTAATACTGGCTTGAGGAACTGAGGACTATCGATGAACGGATTTAAAATCTGCTATGTTTCTTCGGAAGTAGCCCCCTTCGCAAACTCCGGACAGTTGGGAGATCTGGCGAATTACGCGCGCTCCCTGCCCGTTTCTCTCAAGGAAACCGAGCAGGACATTCGCCTGATGATGCCCAAATACAAGTCCATCAACGAGCGCAAGTTTACCCTGCGCGAGGTTATCCGGCTGCGGGAAGTGCCGGTAAGCCTGAACGGGGACACCCGAATGGCCAACGGCAAGACGGCCTTCCTGCCCAATTCCAAGGTGCACGTTTACTTTCTTTCTTTCCCGGATTTCTTCGATCGCAAAGGCATCTACGCCGAGCCGGGAGACAAAGGCACTTACGACGACAACGCCCAGCGTTTCGCCTATTTCTGCCGCGGGGTGCTGGAGACCCTCAAACTGCTGTACTGGCAGCCGGACATCATCCACTGCAACGACTGGTCTACCGCCCTTATTCCCTTTTACCTGAAAACGGATTTTGCCGAAGACGAATTTTTCAGCAACACCCGGACCGTCCTGTCGATCAACAATATTCAGGAACAGGGATTGTTCGACAAAAACCTGGCCCCTACTCTGGGAATCGATAACGGCCATCTCAAGAAGGGCGGGCCCTTCCTGGTGAAAGACCAGATCAGCTTCCTGCGAGCCGGTTTAACCTTCGCAGACCAAATCGTGATTACCGGAAAAAACGCCGCAGACAACCTTATGGACAAACCCGCCCAGGCCGGAGCCCTTAAGGAGCTGCTTCAGGAGCGCGCCGGGGAGATCAGCGGCGCCGGTAAAGGGGCCAGCTATGTGGAATGGGACCCGGAAAACGACAAATACATCACCTACCATTACGATGCCAAATCGCCGGAACGCAAGGACGAAAACAAAGGCGAGCTTCAGAACGATTTCAACCTGGAGCAGAATACGGAGTTGCCCCTGCTGGGCATGATCGGAGACCTCAGTGAGGCCAGCGGTTTTCCCGTTTTCCTGGAAGCCATCGGGGATCTGCTGAAAAAGGATCTGCAGGTGGTGGTAATGCCCCAGGGACCCACCGTTTTCGTGGACGCCATGGAAACCCTGGAAGCCGAATTTAGCGGGCGCTTCAAGATGGTGGAAAAATACGACAAAAAGCTGGCCCACCGCATCATGGCGGCGGCGGATATGATGCTCATTCCTTCCGTCAGCGGCATGAGTGGGGAAAACCACCTGATCGGCCTGCGCTACGGCACCCTGCCGGTTTTGATCAACAGCGGGGATTATCCCGATGACATCTCCGATTTTGATCCGGACAGCGCCTCCGGCAACGGCTTTATGTTCGACAAACTCAACAAAAGCGCCGTCGAGAAAGCGGTCCTGCGCGCGTTGAAGGTCTACGCAGACCGCGAAGGCTGGCGCCGGCTTCAGGAAACGGTCATGATGCAGGACCATTCCTGGAATCAGGTCTCGGAAAACTATCTCCGAATTTATCAGAAGGCCGGTTTATAATCAGGGCCCCCGATGGCGGGGCCCCACTTTTTTTTGTCACCTCTTCAAATTCCCGCTCATCTAAACAATTAGGCCGGACACCCCGGATCTACCGGCTAATGTTCTTCAAACCCTTCACCCCGGCAGGCAAAACTTCTGGCACCCTTTTTGCCTTATTTCTCACTGAGCATTTTTGTCATCGCTTGCGCCGCGTAGAGAAAGTTCGTTTTAACGCGAAATCCTGAAACGAAAACGCGCAAACTTTGCTTCCTGCTGCAAATAATGCGCACTTTTTTCTCCGGTAAACATTGTTCTGACCGTTGCCATTTAAGTGTGACCCAAATTGCCGCCCACATACATGAGGAAATCGTTATGTTCGAGGTCTTAGTCGCAATGCGCTCCTTTGTTCTGCTCGGCTTACTGGCCAGCCCGGTGCCCTTCCTGGTACACTATTCCCTGGCCTACCTGAAAAGCCGGCGATAAAACAACAAAAACCTCCCATAATGAGAGATTCGTCCCTCTCATTATGGGAGGTTTTTGCTTTCTTTCCAACCGACTTCCCCGCACTCTCTTTCATCAGGATCATTTCAAAAAAAAGGCCGGATTAATATCCGGCCCGCTGAATCACTTCATGAAGCAAACTGTTATCTTCTTTCGGACAGGGAGGAGAGGCTGTCAGGCGATGGGGCGTATCAGAGCGGCCAGCTCCGGCAGGGAAAGAATGCGTATGTGGCGGCGGTTGTAGTGAAGAATGCCCAGCTTTTTAAGCTCGGATAAATGCAGACTGGCCGTTTCCCGGGAACTGGCCACCGAGTTGGCGATATCCTGATGGGTCAGAGAAATGGGGATGAGGCCCCGGCCGTCTCCGCATTTGCCGTACAACCCCAGCAGCAGGCTGGCAATGCGACTCCGTACGTCGAGGAAAACCATCTGCTGGAATTTTTCGGCCATTTCCCGATGACGGCTCTGAACCGCCTTCAGCAATCCGATGGTTATTCCCGGTTCTTTTCGCAGCAGCAGGTCCAGATCCTCCCGCTGAAGATCCTCCACCACCGCCGGGCCGATTGCCCGGGCAAATTCGCCTTTACCCCCGGGCAGCAACACCGCCCCAAAGGATTCCCCTTCTCCGAGAACATCCAGGGTCAGCTCCCGGCCATCGCGGGAAAGAACCCCGATTTCCACAAAACCCCGGCGGACCACATAAAGTTTTTCCGGGTTTTCGAAGGGCAGATAGACGTATTCCCGGCGGCGGTAGGAGCGAGAGGACCAATAACCGTCCAGTTGGGCCAGCAGCGATTGGCTCTGCAAAGGCAAATCCGGAACAATCTCCGCGTTCAGCCTTCCGGTAAAGGTTTTTTTCGGGCGATCCGGTTTTTTATTCAGGCGCAGCACGCGGGCCGGGGGAGCGAGGGCGACATCGTATCCGGGCATTTTTTCTCCGGTCATTGTGGTTGGAACAGGGGATTAAAACCTGCTGAGATGTAAGCTAAACCACAATTCTCACGAAACTATCACGCCCTTTTAACAATGGTTTGACGTAACTCCCGGACCGCCATCCACATAGCGGCCTGGGCGCTTCGCACCTTGTTGGGACGCCTTTCGTCCCCAAACCGAAAGGCCTGAGCCTGGTTTTTTTCGGGGCCGGCAACCGCGATAAAAACCAGTCCGACGGGTTTCTCCGGGCTTCCCCCTCCCGGGCCGGCAACGCCGGTGGTCGCCATTCCCCAATCGCTGCCGAAACGTTTGCGGACCCCTTCGGCCATCTGCCGGGCCACCGGCTCGCTTACCGCACCATGCTTCGCCAGAAGATCCGGCGCCACCCCCAGCTCGGCCGTCTTAACCGCATTGCTATAGGCCACTACCCCACCCAGAAAATAGGCGGAACTGCCGGGAATATCGGTCAGGCGATCCTGAATAAGACCGCCGCTGCAGCTCTCCGCCACCGCCAGGGTGGCTCCCCTTGCCAAAAGCATTTCTCCGAGAACAGCGGCGATTTCCCCTTCCGGCTCCCGCGAATACACATGCGCTCCGATCGTCTTCATCACCTCGGCGCTCAGGATCTCCGGGTTTTCGCCACGAAGGGTGAGGCGGAAATCCACCCCTTCCAGACTGGGCAAAAAAGCGGTTTCCAGATCGGGATATCCCTTCAAAAAGGGTTGGAGGGTTTCGAACAGGAGCGGTTCGGAAATGCCGGTGGTGCGGAAGTTCAGCACCTGGCCAACCGCGGCGCCCCCGAGTGACCGGAGCCGGGGAATGATATGGGCCTTCATCAGGCCACGCATTTCCCGGGGCACCCCCGGCAATGCATAAATATGCCGGTTTTCTGCCTGAATATACAGGCCCGGCGCCGTTCCCCATTGGTTTTCCAGAGGCAGGGCATTGGCGGGCCGCAATGCCTGATTGCGTACAATTTCCGGCATGCTAAGCGCTCTTTTTTCATAACGTTCTGCTACTTTGCGCAGGACGGCTTCATCGAATATCAGCGGCACCTCAAAAAATTCCGCCAGCACCCCTTTGGTCATATCGTCATGGGTCGGCCCCAATCCACCGGTCATGATGATCACCTCCGCATCCTTCATAGCGCCCTTGAGTGCTGTTATTATTGAGCTTGAAAGATCGGGGACCGTTTCGACACGGATGGTTCGCGTCCCTGTCTGGGACAAAAATCGGGCAATTTCGGTAGCGTTACCGTTCACAGTTCGCCCGTTTAATAATTCATTGCCAATGGAAATAATGATCCCGCGCATAAACACCTCGAAATTTTTGTTGATATTATGCGGAATTGGCCTATATCTTGTGCATTCTTGACGCGGCCTTTCGATTCACTTAACTTCCAGCAGAGCTCAGATTGCAGGTTCGGAGTCATTTGACAGCCGGACTCCCACTATCAAATGATTCTCAAGCGACTACATAAAATGTCGATTATCTTGAATATTCTTAAGCCTTCTGACGGTTTAGACCGGAGAAAATTTGATCTCTGCCCTTTTGCATCCCGACAAGACAGCCTTCCGGCCCCTTCGTTTTCAATCCAAATTCCAATATAGGAGTTCATGATGAGATACCCCTTACCTTTTTGGTTGATAATCCTGCTGTGTACGACAGCGCTGGTGCTGCCGCCAAAAAAGGTACACGCACAGCGCTCGGTCGCCGAGTTGTTATCAACAATCGCTCCTCCCAAGGGGGATATTGAGTACCGCGATGGGGTTCGCCAGATAAAGAGCGTTGGTAATTACTTGTTTATCACCAATTTCTGGGCCGGTTTGCAGGTTGCCGATATTTCCGATCTGCGCAACCCGCGCCAGGTGGCTTTTGTTCCCAGCACCGACGAGGCCTACTACACTGATATCGAAGGCAATTACGCCTACATGGCCAATCACTCTTCCGGCATCCAGGTTTACGACATCACCGAGCCGGCCGCTCTGCGCAAGGTAGCTTCTGTGGTCCCGCCGGGAAATGCCTACTGGGTTATGGCAGAGGCCCCCTATCTCTACCTCGCCCTGGGGGACGAAGGTTTCGCCATCATGGATATTTCCGACCTGAACAACCCGGTTACCGTCCGCCATGAGGTTATGGACGATTGGGTTCAGCAGGTTTTCAAGAAGGACAACCTGCTGTATCTGGCGGCCAAAAAAGGCGGTCTGATAATCTACGACATCAAAAATCCCCAGGCACCCAATAAGCTTTCCCAGTTCCGCACCGGGTACAACACCATGATGGTTCAGGTGGTCGACAATATCGCCTACCTGGCGGACGGAGCCGGCGGGATGCTGACGGTTAACGTGGAAAATCCCGCTTTTCCGGTGCTGATCAAACGTTTTCAGGGGGTCGGCTTTGTGGGCAATCTCCACAAAGTGGGAAGCTACGTCTATCTGGCCAACCGGGATGTGGGTCTGCAGATCATCAACATTACCGATCCGGCCAGGCCCTATCTGGAAAGTATTTACGAAACTGAAGACAATTGCTACGGGGTGTTTAAGAAGGACATCAACGTTTTTCTGGCCGCCAACAACGCCACCCTGGTGATGCGCCACAACAACGCACCCAAGCTGGCGGATATTCAGGATATGGACCTCAGCGAAAACATTCCTTTTTCGCTGCAACTGGAAGCCTCCGAACCGGATGGCGACCCGATCCTGTTTGAGGTGCAAAATGCCCCGGAAGGTTCCAGCTTCGATCCCGAAAAAGGCACCTTTACCTGGACGCCCACCTACGAGCAATCGGGCAATTATGCCGGGGTGGTTTTTCAGGCAATCGAGCAAACCGAAACCCGTTTGACGGCCAGCGACACCATTACCCTGCGGGTGAAGCACATCAACCGCCTGCCGGACCTGCCCACTCTTTCCGACGCCGGCGTTCGGGAGAACAACCAGCTGACCTTCACCATTCCGGTCGGCAGCGACCCGGACAAGGAAGACCAGCAGCGACTGGCTTACCGGGCGGAGAAACTGCCGGAAGGGGCCGTTTTTGACCCGGCCAGCCGGGTTTTCAGCTGGACCCCCACCTACGAGCAATCCGGCACTTACGTGCTCGATTTTCTCATTGATGACGGGGGCGGCGGAATCGACCGCGAGCCGGTAACCCTCACCGTTGAGCACGTGGACCGCAAACCGGAAATCGATCCCTTAACCGCCCAGACGGTTGCCGAGCAGCAGGAGCTTTCCCTGAAAGTTTCCGGCACCGAGCTGGATGCCGAGGATCAGAACCGCATTTCCTTCCGGATGGTCAATCTTCCCCAGGGAGCCAGCTTTAATGCTTCCACCCAGGAATTCAGCTGGACGCCTTCTTATGAGCAGTCCGGCACCTTCAACAATATCATGGCCATCATGCAGGCCGGCGCACTGAGCGACACCACCATTTTCGCCATTACCGTTACCCACGTCAACCGCGCTCCCAGCCTGGTGGATATTCCGGCCAAGTTCGTCGACGAAAATGCGCAGATCAGCTTTGTGGTAGACGGCAGCGATCCGGACAAGGAAGATATGGGGCAGCTGACCTTTACCGCCAGCAACCTGCCGGAAGGGGCCACCTTTACCCTCACCAACCGGACCTTCACCTGGACGCCCACTTATGAGCAGTCCGGTGTTTACAACACCATCGAGTTCAGCATCACCGATCCCCAGGGATTGAGCGACCGCAAGTCGGTATCCATCACCGTCAACCACGTTAATCGCCCGCCCAGTATCGCCGAGGTGCCCAACCAGACCACCAACGAGAACCTTCCCATCGCGGTTCAGCTAAGCGCGACCGATCCGGATCGGGAGGATAG
>JAGRBF010000060.1:26722-34844 GCA_020434205.1 Calditrichota bacterium
CAATCCGGGATCTTCAACTGGACCCCCACCTACGATCAGTCCGGCAGCTACGCCATCACCTTCAGCATTTCGGACGGCGAGTTTACCGACAGCACTCCGATGACCATTGCGGTAACCCACGTCAACCGCCCGCCGGTCCTGGCGCAGCTAAGCCCGCAATCGGTGGACGAAAATACCGGGCTCACCTTCACCATCAGCGGTAGCGACGACGACGTCGAAGACGCCGGCAAGCTGGTTTTTTCGGCAACAAAACTGCCTGAGGGAGCAACCTTCGATCCGGCAGCGCGGCGTTTCTCCTGGACCCCCACTTTCGAACAATCCGGCACCTATCAGGTTGCCTTTACGGTGCAGGACCCCAGTGACCTCAGCAATACCCAGGAAGTTACCATCACGGTCAACCACGTTAACCGTCCCCCGGTTCTGGCAGCGGTTCCGGCCCTGACGGTCGATGAGAATACCCCGCTGGCCTTCCAACTGGCCGGTAGCGACCCGGATAAGGAAGACGCCGGAAAGCTGAGTTACGAGGTAAACGGCATTCCCGAGAACGCCTCGGTGGTTCCCAACTCCGGCGCCGTTTCCTGGACGCCTACGTATGACCAGAGCGGCGCTTTCGCCCTCACGGCTTATGTGCGCGACCCGGCCGGCCTGAGCGCCCAACAACCGGTCAGCATCGTGGTCAACAACGTCAACCGCCCGCCCAAGTTCGGTCTGGCTACTGCTCAGAACGGTGAAGAAAGCATACCGCTCAGCTTCACCATTTCCGCCAGCGATCCCGATGGGGAGGACGAAGGCAAGCTGGTTTACAGCGCAGAAGGACTGCCGCGTGGTGCGAGCATCGACCGCCGCACCGGTGCGGTTACCTGGACCCCGGATTTCGAGCAAAGCGGCGACTATCAGATTTCCCTGAAGGTTACCGACAGTTTCGGAGAAACCGATCAGGCGGATGTGGCCATTTCCATCGCCCACGTCAACCGTCCCCCGGTTCTGCCCATTGTCGGCACCCAGACTTTTTCGGAGAACGTGGCCCGGGAGGTTACCCTTCCCGCGGGCAGCGATCCCGATCAGGAAGATGCCAACCGCCTGACCTACCGGCTCGACCTGCTGCCGGCCGGGGCGACCTTCAACCCGGCGACCCGGGTCCTGGCCTGGACCCCCACCTTTGAGCAGGCGGGATCTTACCAGGTCAACTACGTTATTTCGGACGGCTCCGCAGAGGATGTCAAGAACTTCAGCCTGGAAGTGGCCAACGTAAACCGGCCGGCCAAATTTGCCGCCCTGCCCGCCCAGAGCGCTCAGGAGAATCAGGCGATTTCCTTCACGGTCAGCGCGGTTGATCCCGATCCGGAGGACAGCGGCAAACTGACCTTCAGCTCCGGCAATCTGCCGCAGGGCGCCAGCCTGGACGGCAGCAGCGGGGTGTTCAACTGGACCCCCAGCTTCGACCAGGGCGGAACCTACGACATCAACTTTACGGTCCGGGACGGCGCCGGCGCCACGGACCAGACCCAGGTTTCCATCGCGGTTATGGAGGTTAACCGTGCTCCCGAACTGGGACAGGTTAGTGAAATCAGCTTCCAGGAAAACCAGCGGGCCAGCATCACCCTCCCCGCGGGCAGCGATGCGGATCCCAAAGATCGCACCAGCCTCAGCTACCGGGTGGACGGCCTTCCGGCCGGGGCCAGCTTCGACGCGATGTCCCGCCAACTCACCTGGGAACCGAGCTTCGACCAGGCCGGGACCTATTCGGTCCGCTACGTGGTTAGCGATGGTTCGGGCGAAAGCAGCGTTAATGTCAGCATTACGGTAGTGAACGTCAACCGTCCTCCGTCGGTCAGCGTTCCCGGCGATCAGGATATCCGGGTGGCCCAGCCCCTCAACTTCCAGATCAGCGGCAGCGACCCGGATCCGGAAGACAACGGCAAGTTGAATTATGAGGTTCAGGGACTTCCCGAAGGGGCCATTTTCGACAACCGCTCCGGGCAGTTCTCCTGGATCCCCGGACCGGATCAGATCGGTAAATTTGCGGTTACCTTTGTGGTGAAGGACGGCAGCGGCATGACCGGTACCGCCAAAGTTACCATCAACGTCAGCGACGCAACCACCGCACCTTAACCCGACCCAAACCCACCCCCGGAGAGGCAAGCTTTCCGGGGGTTTTCTTTTATCACCATGCGTAAAACCCTGAGCCTCATCCTTTTATTCAGCCTCACCCTTGTCGCCCAGGAATGGCAGTTCCGGGAGCTGGCCCCTTTTGCCGTTCTGGAACAGAGCAACAGGCGCGGCCTAATGATGCAGGAATTAACGGCCTCCGAACGTCCCGGGCTGGCCATGGCCGAAATGGACATGCCCGAGTATGCCCGAAAAGCCTGGATGCAGTGTGATTTTTGGCTGGATCCGGAAAAACCGGCCGATTTTTATCTGGTTTTTGGCTTTGGTGAGGGCGACAGCCTGCAGCTTTGGGCGGCCGGCTATTCGCTGGCGGAAAAAGACATCCGCTTCGCCCGGGTTGCCGTGGACAGCCAAAACATCCGCCTCGAACCCCTTGTGGAGAAATCGGTGGAAATCCGCCATTCCCAAGATCAATACGTATTCCGCTTTATTTTTCCCACCGATTCCCGGGAGCTTCAGATTGAAGTGAACGGGGTCCCGCTGATCGCCGAACGGCCTTTTGGCGCGGATCAACTCACCCGGTTCGGTTACCTGATCCGGGGCGGAGCGGTTCGCTTTTTCCCCTTTTATTTCGACGGCCAGTAAAAAAGAACCCCGTCCCTCAGATAGAGACGGGGCTATAAAGCCGTAATCAAACTCACCGCCGGTAAAGCGGCTTTCGTCGGGAAGTCGGGTTACTTCGTCAGCAACATCTTCCGGGATTTCACAAAATCCCCGGCGGTCATCTTATAGAAATAGATGCCGCTGGCCACTTTTTGCCCCAGGGCGTCGCGTCCGTCCCAAACCACGCGATGAGGCCCCGCGGCAACCACGTTATTTACCAGTTCAACCACTTTCTGACCCAGCTGGTTGAAAATGGCAATGGTCACCATCCCCTCATTTTTGACCGAAAAGCTGATGGTGGTGGTGGGGTTAAAGGGGTTGGGATAGTTTTGCTCCAGTTGAAAATCCTCGGCGATAGCCAATTCACCGCCCAGTTCCAGGGTCTCGATGTCGCTTTCAGATAGATTGAGATCCAGGGGAGTAAAGTGACTGCGGTCGGTCAGGAAAAAGATCTGCCCACCCTGAACAAGGGCGGCGTCGCGATCGGACGATCCGAAAGTGAGGCTGTGGGCCTGCACATTGGCCAGCAAGAGTTGCTCCCCGGGGAAGGTGAAGAACAAATCGGTGACATCCAGAATACCGGAGGATTCCCAATTGCCCAGATCGGTGGGATCGTTATCGATTTGCCCGGCGGGAACCGCGGTACGATCCATGGACGCGATACGCTCCAGCTGCCCGGTGTGGGTCATTTCCCAAATAGAGGCCTCGATGCCGCTGGTGCCGCCGAAGAGGGATCCCGGGGAAGTACTGCGGTCCTCCTGAACATAGATCTTGCCGTTGCCGGCCCATTCCAGATTGTCCGGACTGCGCAGTCCGAAATCGGGATGAGAAAATTGCCCGTTACCGGCATCATCGGCATCATAATCAATTTTGATGCGGGCGGTAATGGGGCCGCGGCGATTGAAGTAAAAATCGATTTCATACATAGTGCCCCAGTTGTCCGACGGGAAGAGGCCGCCGCGGCCAGTGGAAGCCAGGGTAACCTCGCGGTCGTTATGGGGATTTACCTGCACATCCTCGGGACGGGAGAACCTAAAGGCCCCTGCCACAGCCGCCTGAGCGTCCAGGGTAGCCAGGTCGGCATATCCCAGGGCATCATATCCGGGCACTCCGGCAGAATCGGCATTGAACTGTTCGATGGGGGCAAAATATCCGTAGCGAAGATTCCCGGTTCCGTGAAATGCCTCCGGCGTGGTGTCCCCATTGTCGGCGACCCAGGCGTACAGGTGGCCGTAAGCGAGCCCGTTGCGATCCAGAAAACTGCCATCCCCGAAGTGATTTTTTTCGCCCACATACAGCCACAGATAGGCGCCGCCGCGGTCGTCTCCAACCACCAGGGCAACCTTGTCGCGATTTCCCGGATTAACCATGGCCACACTTTCCCAGGCGGCCCGTCCCATCATGGGAACCGCGTAAAGGACGCCATTCCGTACGTCGAGCGCAAATTCCTGGCCGTTGCCGGTTTCTTCGCCGGTAAAAAAGATGTCGTCTTCCAGATTGAAGGTTCTGCGCCGGTACAAATTGGCGGAGCACAGGCGGTCCATTCCCCAAAGGGTGTTGGACCCTTCATTGAGCTGTGTGGCGCTGGTAACCGCGTTACCGGCCCGATCCACAATGGTGTGATAGGCTAACCCGGCCCCGGTGATGCGGCGGGTGAGGCGGTTAAAATCGAAATAGCTGATCCGGAACCAAGCAGGGGCGTACCGTTTCCAAGCTCGTACTGATACCCCTGGCTCTGGGTCAATTCGTGATTCACAAAAACCCGAACCGTGCGATGGTCCAGGCGAATGGCTCCCATACCGTCCGGGACGCCGGGCGGGGTATAGCCGTCGATCTCTTCCCCGATTGTGAAGACGGGCTGGGACCGGAACTCTCCGCTGGTGCCGGCGCCTTCGCCGCTCATCTGAGCCGGTTGGTCCGTTTTATGTCCCGGTAATTGAAACTGAGCCAGAACCGGACCCGACGCGCCCAGCGCCAGCAAAACGGTGCCGATTACAAACAGTTTTTTGACCAGACTCTCAAATAACATACAGCCTCCTAAAGGGTGATTGGGTGGGATAAAGGGATTTGAAACCGCTGTTTACCGGGCCGGCTTTCCGGAAATTTCGAAATGCATGGCGGATAACAGGGTATTAGGGCGTGTTGACAATCATCTGAATTGTCGAATTTTCTAATTATCAACACGCCCTGGCAGTGCGTCAAATGTGCTTAGACTATTTGGGACCTCTTAACCGTCACCCCGGTCCCGGCCTAAAGATTGCCGGGATGACGAAGTAGCCACATTACACTTGACAGTCGACTAGAACAGATGGCAGAGACGACGTCAACTTAGGGGAAGTGTATTTCCCGAAGATTAGGAGGGTGTTTCGTCCGGGTGAGGTTTCTTCCGGCCAATCGCAACAATTGTAGCGGTTTTGTACTGCTAAATTTACGGCATTTGCCGTATGGCTATTGTCCTTTTGGCTACCCACATTGGTCCGTAGACAGGGAATATCGTTTAAGGGACTTAGCAAAAGGAGCATCTGAGATGAAAGGATTTTCGATTGTTTGCGTTTTATTGATGGCCCTGGGAATGGGGCAGGTAGCGGCCCAGAATGCCCCCCGATTTTCGGTTGAATTGCCCATCGCCCTCGGAAACTTCTCCTTGGAAGATGACGCCAACAGCAATGCTTTAAGGGGCATTCGCGGCACCAACCGGACCGAAGCTTCGGTGGTCGGTTTCGGCATTATGTTCGGCTACCGGGTTTGGATGGGGGCAGAGGCTTTCTACAACTGGCATTACGAATACGGCTCGGAGCCGCTGGAGGACGCCTACTCTCTGGTGATGCAGGATTTCGGGGTTCGCTATTCCTTTCTTCCTCAGAGTTTTCTGCAACCGTTCGTCCGCGGCAGCTACACCACCTATGTGTTAAATGATCTAAAAGTCCACGATCCGGAAGCGGGTACCCTGGGCACGGTTTACGAATACGACTTCCAGGGCAAGGGTTTTACCTACGGGGTGGGGGTGGATTTGCGAATGGGCGGCCCCATCGGCATCTCCGCGGAATACCTCAACACCAAAACCAATTCCTTCGAGAAAAAAGACGGCAACATTGATTTCACCGAAAACAAACCGTCTTTCTCGCGCTGGTCCTTCAACATCCGTTTTGCCTTTTAGGAGAGGTTGCCAAACCGACTCCAGAACCTCACCGAGACCTGAGAAAAGCCAGTAAAACGGCGCGATCTGCGGCGGACAGCTTCCGGAACATTTCCCGGGAGTTGTCTGCTTCCCCATTTTTTACGACCAACCTTTTGATTAGCCCCTTGCCCGCTTTACATTGGCGGATAACTTCCACCAAACCGGAATTAACGGGCGACCTCATGGACAAAAAACAAATCTCCGCACTCCTCAAAGAAATGGGCCTGCTGCTGGAACTGAAAGGGGCCAATCCCTTCAAAATCCGGGCTCATGAAAACGCCGCCCGGGCTCTGGACGGCCTCAGCGAGAATCTGGCGACCATCGCCGCAGCAGGCAAGCTAACCGATATCCAGGGAATCGGAAAAGGCATCGCCGAGAAGATCAACCTGCTGCTGGCGGGCGAAAAGCTGGCGGAACTGGAGGCCCTGCGGGAAGAGATTCCGGCGGGACTTCTGGACATTGCCCGAATTCCCGGGGTCGGCCCTAAAAAAACCCGGGCTCTTTGGGAAGAGCAGGGCATCGACAGCGTGGCCGCTTTGGAAGCGGCCGCCAGGAACAACCACCTGGCGAGCATGAAGGGATTCGGCCAGAAAACGCAGGAAAAAATTCTGCACAATATCGACCTGATGCGCAAGTTCCAGGACAGTCATCTGCTCTCCCAGGCCCTGGAGGCCGGCACCGCCCTTCTTGCTGCACTCCGGGATCTGAACGGGGTGATTCGCTGTGAGATCGCGGGAAGCCTGCGCCGCAGCAAGGAAGTGGTCAAGGATATCGACATCGTGGTAAGCGCGGAAGAGGCGGACCGCCCGGCGATTATGGACTTTTTTACCACACTCCCGGAAGTGGCTTCGATCTCCGGAAAGGGGGAAACCAAGTCCAGCATTGTCCTGGAATCGGGCATCAATGCGGATCTGCGAATTGTTTCCGACACCCAGTTTCCCTACACTTTGCATCATTTTACCGGTTCCCGGGAACACAATGTGGCCCTGCGGGGCCGCGCCCAGAAGATGGGCATGAAGGTTTCCGAATGGGGTCTGTTTAAGGGAGAGGAACTGGTGTCCTGCGCCGATGAAGCGGACATTTACCGGGCCCTGGGGCTCAATTTTATTCCACCCGAACTGCGGGAAAATTACGGCGAGATCGAAGCTGCCGAACAGGGTAACCTTCCCGAGCTGATCCGCGCCGAAGATATCCGGGGGATGATCCACACTCACTCCACCTGGAGCGACGGGGCCAACACCCTCGAGGAAATGGTCCGCGGTTGCCGGGATCTGGGCTACGATTATCTGGTGATCTCGGACCATTCCAAAGCAGCTGCTTATGCCAACGGACTGAGCGTGGAGCGCATCGGCCGGCAGCACGAAGAGATTGAGCGCATTAATGCTGAGACGGAGGGTTTCCGAGTATTAAAGAGTATCGAATGCGATATTCTGAGCGACGGGCGACTGGATTATGACGATGAGGTCCTGGCCACTTTCGATCTGGTTATTATCAGCATTCACAGTAAGTTCAACATGACCGAAGCAGAAGCCACCGATCGCATTATTAAAGCCATGGAAAATCCGTTCAGCACCATTCTGGGTCACATGACCGGCAGATTGCTGCTGGCCCGGGAGGGTTATCCCGTTAACCAGCAGGCGGTCATCGACGCCGCGGCGGACCTGGGGGTTTGCATCGAAATCAACGCCAATCCGCGGCGTTTGGATCTGGACTGGCGCTTCTGCAAATACGCTCGGGACAAGGGGGTTACCATCGCCATTAACCCGGATGCCCATCGCATCAGCGGTTTTGGGGACATGCAGTACGGCCTGGGCATTGCCCGCAAAGGATGGCTGGAGAAACAGCACGTACTCAACTGCCGTAGCGCGGAAGAGGTGATTGCTTTTGCGGCGAGAAGGCGGACCTGAAAAGGCGCCGGGACAGTCTACGATCCTAAGACAAGAAGCGATCCTAAGAGCCAATGATAAAAGGCGCTTAGGATCTTAGAGTCTTCTGCTCCGTCTTTTCATCGGCCTCTTTCCTCATTTCGAAGCATCAAACAGATCAGGGCGTGTTGACAATTAGAAAATTGAGTGAATTTTAGGGAGTTTTTGGGTCTCTAAAGGCGCTTTTTGATTTTCTTTGCAGCGTATCGGTCGAAAAAAGCAACGCATAGAAGCCCCAAAAGGCCCA
>JAGRBF010000061.1 GCA_020434205.1 Calditrichota bacterium
GCCCGGCCGCCCATAACCCGTTCTTCCACCGGTTTCGAAATCGATTACAAGGAAAACGGGGTGGTGGTGCGCATCGGGACCGACCGCAGCTTTTTGCCCGGGGAAATGTCCCTGACCAATCGCTACGACTGGCTGCATATCGACCTTTACAAAGCCCGGGTAAACGCCGCCCTGGTCAAAAGCGCTCCCCTAAAAAAACCGGTACGCGAGGTAAAGGTTACCGAATTCGACGAGCTGTGCTCGATCGGGCTGCGCCTTTCCCGGAAACCGATTTCCAAGCGCATTTACCAGGATGCCAGCACCGGGGACGTGGTGGTGACCCTCCAGTACAAGGAAGCGCTGAGCGAGGAAGAAACCCAGGAGGTCCGCAACGAGCAGGTTGCCGATAACAATCCGGATATTCACGATCAACTGGAAGCGGAACGCAGCAGATGGCTGATCGACACGGTGGTCATCGATCCCGGTCACGGTGGGAAGGATCCCGGGGCTATCGGGTATGATAAACTGCGCGAAAAAGACGTGGTGCTTTCCATCGGACTGATGCTGGGGGAAATGATTCAGAAAAAGCTTCCGGGGATTAACCTGATCTACACCCGCCGGGACGATACCTTCGTGGAGCTGCGCCGCCGCACCCAGATCGCCAACGAGAACAACGGCAAGGTGTTTATCAGCATACACGCCAACGCCAACAAAAACAGCGGGGCGCGGGGATTCGAGACCTATTTGCTGGGGGCGGAAAAGGGCGATCAGGCCCGTAACGTGGCCGAACGCGAAAATGCGGTCATCAAATTCGAGGATTCTCAAAACCAGACCCATTACAAGGGCATCAATACCATTCTGGCCACCATGGCCACCTCTGCTTTTATGCGCCAGAGCGAACATCTGGCCTCCAGCGTTCAAAACGGCATGGCCGACCGCATTCGCACTCTGGACATGAAAAACCGGGGCGTCAAACAAGCGCCCTTTTGGGTGATGGTCGGGGCTTCCATGCCCTGCGTGCTGGTGGAAACCGGCTTCATCACCAACAAGTCGGAGGCGCGCATTCTGAAATCTTCCGAGAATCAGGAGCGCATCGCCAACGGCATTTTCTCCGGGTTGACCCGCTTCAAGGAAGATTATGAGAATGCCATTTGATCCCGGAATCCAGTACTGCTTGACTTCCCCTTCCCCCCTGATTTAATTGGGACAATTTTCCGGTGATGGGGAATTTCCCGGAACCCGGCGCCCCCTGCGGCCTTTTAAAAGGGGTTTTGCAATGGGAATTTCCCGGCGACAGGCCTAAAGGCGCCGGATTTGGATTGAATTTTTCTGGCTTATTGAAGGGCTTTTATGAAGCGATCGACGATCTTTGTTCTCCTGCTCCTGCTTTCCGGCACGTTTTTGATGGCCCAGTCCGTGGGCACCACCGATTTTTCCTTCCTGAAAAACCAGTATTCTCCCCGGGGGGCCGGCCTGGCCGGAAACCTGATCGCCGTGCAGGGAGACGTCAACGCTATGTTCTACAACCCCGCCGGATTAAAAAGCATAGAAGAACAGCAGGTTTCCATCAATTACGTCGATCACCTGCTGGATCTGCAAGGCGGACAACTGGCCTACGCCCGCTCCCACGCCAAATACGGCACCGTCGGGGTGGGGCTGGTTTATTTCAATTACGGCGATTTTCAGGAAACCGATGATTTCGGTGAAGAGCTCGGCCGCACCTTCGGCGCCACCGAATTTGCCCTGGGGGTGTCGGTGGCCAACACCCTCGGAGAGGGATTCGATTTCGGGGTCAACGTCAAGTATATTTATTCCTCGCTGGATTCCTATTCCGCCTCCGCCCTCGGCCTGGATGCAGGGTTGATCTACCACGTTCCCATGGTCACCGATCTGCAACTGGCATTTACCATTTCCAATCTGGGAATCGGCCTGCAAAAATACGCGGATCAATCTCTCAAAATGCCCCTCTTCCTCCGGGTCGGCGGCTCCAAAAAGCTGGCCCACCTGCCCCTTCGGGTTTCCCTTTCCCTGAATGACCTTTCCCTGCAAACCGGCGACAATGCCGACCTGATCAAACGTTTCAGTATTTCCGGGGAATTTGACGTCAGCGAACCGGTGAAATTTCGCATCGGCTACGACAACGGCAGCAATCAAAATCTCAAACCGCTCAGCGGTCGCAATTTCGGGGGCCTTTCGGCAGGGGTGGGGATTTCCGTTCGCAAGATGCGCCTGGACTACGCTTTTTCTACCTCAGGAGATCTGGGCACCCAAAATCGCCTGGGGGTAATGGCCTCTTTTTGAGAGACGTGAAGAAAAAAAGACTTGAAGACTAAGGGACTTTTGGACCGAAAGACTTTTTGACCGAAAGACTTGAGGACCAGGAGACTTGAAGACCCAAAGATTTAGTCCTCTGGTCCTTTAGTCCTTCGGTCCTTTAGTCCTTCGGTCCTTTAGTCCTTCGGTCCTTTAGTCCTTCGGTCCTTTAGTCCTTCAGTCCTCTGGTCCCCCAGTCCTTTAGTCCTCAATCCAACCCGTTGCTCACCTTCACCGCCCGGATAATCGCCTGGGCCGTTACCTGCGCGGCCAGCTCCCCAACGGTGGATAAATCGGCGTTCTCTTCCCCACAGGATAAGGCAAAAACCACGTCACCATCGAACATGGAATGCGCCGGGCGCACCGCACGGGCAATGCCGTTCTGAGCGGTTTGAGCCAGGCGGTTGCACTGCTCCACGGTCAGGGCCGCATTGGTCGCCACCGCCACCAGAACCGTATTACCCCCGCTGATCCAATCGGCCAGCGGTTTGGCTTGCAACTGCCGCATGGTCCCGGCAAAATCCGATTTCCCGGGGTTGCGCAGACCGGCGACAATATCTTCATCCCCGCCCTCCACAATATCCCCGAAGGCATTAACCACCGCCAGGGCTCCAATAACCACCCGGTCGTGCAACCGCACCGCGGCACTGCCGATGCCTCCCGGCATGCTGCACTCGCGTCCCCATAATTTCCCGACCGTGGCTCCCCGTCCCGCGCCCACCAGGCCCTCCTTTAGGGTGTCTCCGGCATTTTGGCAGGCCAGATAGCCCATCCGGGCATCCGGTTGGGTGATGCTCCGCCCTTCGGCGAGGTCAAATATGACCGCTCCCGGAACAATGGGTACGGAAAAACCCTGTGCCGCAAAACCGATGCCCCGCTCGGCCAGGTATTGCATGGCCCCGTCCGCGGTGCGCAGCCCGAAGGCGCTGCCGCCGGTGAGCATTATGCCGTGAATGCGGCTCACCAAAAAGCCGGGACGCAGCAACTCGGTCTCGCGGGTCCCGGGCGCCCCGCCGCAGATGCTAACCCCGGCAACCGCCGCCTGATCCGGCAAAATGACGGTACAGCCGGTGGCCTGGTCGGGATGGGTGGCGTGGCCCACCCGGATTCCCGGCACATCACAAATATTCATAGCGAACTTCCCTACATGTTGAGATTGCGGCGCATAAAGTTTCGCCAATTTCAAAAAGCTTATGGAATTTTGATGAATTGTGCATCTATAGAATAATAAAAGAAAGTTGGGAATCAAGACCGAGTTGGGAAAAGGGGCTTTCCGGCCCCTGGTTCCCTTTTGCATGCAAAACAACTCTCCACCACAAGCCCGGGGCGGGTTCGGTGCGCTGTGTACGCAACGGATCCCCGACCCTACGGAGGAATTATGTTTTGCAGCAAAAATGGCGTTCGCCTGGTGGCGCTGGTGGTTCTGTTTTTATGCCTCGCTGAGGGAATCGCTCAGGAAAGCGGCGGACAATTGCCCCGCCCCCTGGCCCAGTTTCTGGGAGCCACCCTCCCGGATCCTCACCATACCGACCTTAAGGTTTTCCCCGAAAAAATTCCCGGGACGGGCGAAAATGATCTCCCCTGGGACCTGATGTGGTCCAAAATACTGCGGGATAACGACGCACCGGGGGATGCCCGGTGGATTTCCGCCGCCAGGGGACCGGACGATGTGCTGTTTTTGGCCGGAGAGCGCGACTCGCTGGGGCAGGGTGCGGATCTGGTGGTCGCCGCTTATCACCCCCGGGACGGGTTGCGTTGGCTTTCCAGCTATTGCGGCGGTTTTTCCGGGACGGACCTTCCCCATAGCATTGCCGCAACCGGGGATGGTGGGGCGGTGGTGGCGGGTTTCACGGAAATCGGGGCGGAGCTTTTTGCACCTCTGGTGGTGCGGTTGGATGCCCTGGGCAACCGTCTCTGGGAGCGGGTTTTTACCGAAAATGCCGGACCCCACAGCACTTTTTATGACGTCGTGGCCCGGGAAGGCGGTCAGGTGGCGGTCTGCGGGATTTCGCAGAGCCCGGAAGGGGGAGAGGATTGGTTTACCCTTGGTCTGAATGACCGGGGGAGCCTTTTGTGGGACCATCACCTGGACGGCGGCGACGGTTTGTCCGACCGTGCATTTGCCCTGGAAGATTCACCGGACGGTCTTTTGGTGGCGGGTTACACCACAGTCGCGGATCAGGAACGGGATGCCGTGATTCTCCGGCTGGATCATCAGGGTGTTCAACAATGGCGGTATACCTTCAATGGCAGTGGCCGGGACGTGCTGACTCATTTGGCCAGCGACGAAAACGGGCAAATATGGGCCACCGGCTATACCTTTCAACCGGCAGGGGGATTTGATGTGCTGCTGGTCCATCTGGATGCCGCCGGGCGGGAAATGTGGTCCCGCACCTACGACGGTCCCGGGCACGGGGAAGACATTCCCACCGCCGCAGCCCTGGCCGGAGATGGAACCCTGGCCGTTTGTGCCTACCAGACCGGGCAGGAGGGCATCAGCGAATGGGTGACCCTGAAATACAACGCCGCCGGGCAGCCCCTTTGGTCCGGCACGCTTACGGCCGGCGAGGGAAACCCCGGATTTCCGGTGGGGTTGGCTTGTTCCGGAGATGGGGCGATCACTGTTTTGGGTTACCAGACGCTGGACATGTCCGGCCGTCGGGCGGTGGCGATCCGTTATGACGGCGACGGCCGGGAAGAATGGCGGGTTCTGCTGAACGGAGAGGATGAAGCGTATCTGCAGCCGGGCACTCTCCTGACCGCCGGCGGGGATGCGTTCTGGACCGCCTGGCGACGGGGAGCATGGGGAGAAGAAGACGCCTTGCTGGGGCGCATATCACCCGGTGGGGATGTGGAAAGGCTGTGGCAGTACCGGGGAAGCTGCAATAGCCTGACCTTTTTTGCCGCCATGGTGCAGGATGAGCAGGGAAAAACCTATCTGGCGGGAAACGATTTTGCCAGGGTTGGGGGGCAGCAGATCTTTTTGGCGGCTCTGGACCCGGACGGGCGGGAGATTTGGCGGTGGCGCAACAGGGAGGGGGAATTACAGACCCGCTCTACCGCTTTGTTGCGCAGCGGGGACGGCAGTTTTCTGCTATGCGGAGATGCCGGCAACGCAGCCGTGAGCTTGGCTCTGGCCATTCGGCTGGATTCCTCGGGACGGGAGGTGTGGCGTTACCTGAGCCATAATCCCGGGGGCGGGCCGGATCGCTGCATTGCCGCTGTACAACTTCCCAACCAGGTCTTTGTTTTGGGGCTTCAGCGCACGACAGTGACCGGCCAAACCGATTTCTGCCTGATTGCCCTGGATGCCTCCGGGCGGGAAATGTGGGTGGAAACCTGGGACGGACCGGGCAACAGGACGGACTGGCTGGTTGCTTTAAGCGAAGACGGCCGCGGCAACGTCTGGGCCGGTGGAACGGCGGCAAAGGCCGGTGGGGGCAACGCCATCGCCCTGCTCAAGTATTCCGGAACAGGGCAAAACACCGCCACGGTTTTTGCGGAAGTGGGTGGCAACGGTTGGGATGCCCTCACCTCCCTCGAATGCGACCGGCAGGGAAATCCGCTCCTCTGCGGGATTAGCCACAATTCCACTGGAAATAAGGATGCCGTGCTCGCCAAATTCGATCCGGCCGGAACCCCCCTGTGGACCTTCCGTCTTCCGGATGAGGGCGGAGACGAGGAACCGCTGGATTTCGCCGTACCCAATCCGGACCGGATTGTGGTTACCGGGCGCGCCTATCATCCCCAAACCGCCGATGATCTGCTCCTCTTTTGCCTCGATGGGGCCGGGCGCCTGCAGTGGCAAAACCGCATCGATGGCGGGGAGTCTGACTGGGATCGGGGTGAGCATCTTCTGCTGACTGCGGATGGGGGGATTGCGGTGGGGGGATTATCCTACCAGAACCATAACTTTGCCCGTCCCTGCCTTTTTCAGTTTGATGAAGAAGGCCAGTGGCTGGGGCGGCAATTGCTCCCTGCCGCTGCTGGCGGCGAGGCGTTGGTCACCGGCCTGTCGCAAAGGGGCGGGCAGATTTGGGCGGCGGTTCAGGAGCTGGATTTACGTCGCGGAGCGGAATGGGGTATGGTGGGATTGCACTGTTTCCGGAACCCCGGGCCGATGTCTGTGGATACAACCGGCCCCCGCAGGGAGCGGGCCGGATTTGGGGAAATAATCGCCTATCCCAATCCCACCCGGGACCGGATTCGCCTCACCCTCCCGGCCGGCAGCGGCGGAAGCGCGGTACTCCGGGTGCTCAACAGTCTGGGACAGGTTTGCCGCCGCTTGGATCTGACCGGATTAAAGCCCGGAGGGCAAACCGTCGATGTCTCCCTGAAGGGGCTGAGTAGCGGCCACTATTTCTGGTCGCTGGAAACGCAGAAAAGGCAAATGAGCGGACGGATAACCCTTATACGGTAAAGGCATTGGCGGGAGAAAGTCCTAGCGACCGGTGGCAAAAAAGCGGAATACCCTTCTCCGGTTTGCCTTTGCCGCCGCGGGGCTTTATTTTCCGCACCAGGCAACTTACCCTCAATGGAGATTCTATGCACAATCCCGCCCCGGATGTATACTGCGCCGCAATTAACCAAAGCCCGATTATGGCCACTGCTCCCGTTAACCGCTATTGGGTATTCCTGGAATACGGCGGTGCCTGGGGCAATGATGTGCTGCCGGACAGCGACCTTCCCGAGGAGATCAAAACCGGTATTCGGGAAATGATGCGCGCCCGGCCCGGGGGAACCCTTTTGTTCATCAAAAAAGAAAGGCGTCTTTCATCCGGGGGTCTCAGGCTTTTTGTGGCTGTCCCCGAGCTGGGCAACCCACGCCTCTATGCCCGGGATCTGGACAGCTATGAAGCGGTTGCCGGGCTGGACCTGGATGGCGCCCTGTCCGATTCCCCCGACTGGCAGCCGTTTCTGAGCGAAGAGCCCCTGGTGCTGGTTTGCACCAACGGAAAGCGGGATCGCTGCTGTGCCAGGTTTGGTCTGCCGGTCTATCAAAACCTGGCTTCCGGGGCGGAAGATTGGGATGTTTGGCAATGCTCCCATCTCGGTGGCCATAAATTTGCGCCCACCGCTCTGCTGTTTCCCGCTGGGATGTGTTTGGGGCGACTGGACCCCGCTACCTGCGTGGATACGGTCGGCGATTTTTTGAGGGGAAATCTTCACGCGGCTCATTTCCGGGGGTTGCCGGTTTTGGCCCGGCCCGGGCAGGCCGTCCTTCATTTCCTGCTGGAAAACAACCCCGAACTCAAAATTGCAGATCTGGTTAAGGTTGAAGGCACCGTTGCGGAGGACCGCCATTCTTTTGATATTCGCTTTGGGGACGGGAGCGCTTTTCAGGTGATGTTGACTGTGGAGAAACTCGCTGAAGAGGAGATGGAATCCTGCTCCAAAAACAAATGGGTCAACCCGTTGCGCTTTCACCTGTCCGGAATCAGCCGTTGCTGAGGCGGCTCTGTCCTTTCCGGACAAATACCTGGAAAGATCCCGTCAAACCGGTTGAATAGGAACCGTTTGCGCCTTATTTTAACCTTCATGGCAAGTATCCAAATCCCCCTTTCCGGCAGCGAACCCGGCATTTTAAAACAGGCTTTTGAAAAGCTCGCGCAGGCATTGCCTGCCGACTTTCTGATCTGGCATAGTGTCGCCGCCACTCGTTTGGCATCTCCCGCGGATATTGTGGTTTTCCACCCGGTCTACGGTCTGTGGGTTCTGGCGGTGGAGGGCTGGTTTCTCAAGGAACTCTGGCAGATGAACGACCAGCAGGGAGAGGTGGTGACCGCGGGTCAGAAAAAGGCGGTGGTTAATCCGCTCTCTCGCGCTTACGAACAGATGCTGGCGCTAAAGGCGGAATTGGGGCGGGTAGAGTCGCTGCGTCGCTCCAACGATCAGCATGCCCAGCGACTGCTTTTTGCGGTGCATCATTTGGCGGTTCTGCCCAATATTTCCCTGCGGGAACTGGGACAATCCTCCATGGGCAAGAGTCTGCCGGAGCATCAGGTGTTGGGAGCCGAGTTGTTCCGCTCCGAGGACCAGACCCCGGATTATTACGCCGCCGAATTTTTGGAGAAACGCAACCTGTTGGTGCGCTTCATGAATACTTACGGCCTCAACCCCGATCAGCTGGCGGCGGTTCAGGGGGTTATCAGCTCCCGGAAACCGCGTTTGGAACCCCCCGATTATTTTCCGCCGGATCCGCCTGAAGACCGGCAGTTGATTCCCGATAAAGTGGGGAATGCAATGGATATTGCCATGCTGGAAACCCTGACCTATATTGTGCGGAGAAACCGCGATTTACTGCAAAAGATTCGTAAAACGGAACCATAATGACCCCTCAGGACCCTCAACAATCATTCGAAGAGGCAGCCCGCCTCCTGATCGAACTTCAGGATCAACTTACCGAATACCGCTCTCTGGTGGACACCTTGCATACCGTTAGCGAAGGTTCCGGCCGGGTTGGTGCGGCAGCGGAAAAAATCGCCGCCATTGTGGAAGCACTTGGGCCGGTTTCAGAGTCTCTCCAGAAAAACCGGGAAGCCCTGAAGCGCAGTCTGGAGCTGACCTTCCAGACCCTCAATCATTCTCAGGAGAAAGCCCGGGAGTTGCAGGAAAGTTTCGAAAAAACGGGCGCCCAATTTAAGGAAGATGTCGATCGCCTTTCCAGTGATCTGCGCTCCTCGCTGCAAAAACGGGTGGATCAGCGCGCTGACGAAATCGGGGAAAACCTGAAGGCGGTTTTCAGCGAGCCGGAGAACCTGCTTTCCTCGGGACTGGGGCAGCTTCGCATTCTGGGGATTGCCAATTTGGGATTGCTGGGATTGGTGCTGTTGGCGGTGCTCTGGTGGGGAGGACGCGGACCTGCGGATTCCGCCGTAAATAACGGTCCGGTTAACCAATCTTCTCTGGTGGAAAATACCCGGCCCGAAGCTATTCCGACCAGCCCGGCGGCTGCGTATCCGGAACCGGTCCGCATCCAGGTGCTCAACGGTTGCGGGGTTCCCGGAATTGCCGCGGATTTCAAAAAATATCTGGATGATAACGGTCTTGAGGTAGGGGATACCGATAATGCCGGAAATTTCGGGTACCTGCAGACCCGCATCAATACCCGGCCCGGTTCCCGGATGATCGCCGAGCGGGTTGCGGAAGTTCTTCGCCTCCATCCCGCCCAGGTGCACGAGCGAAATCCCGAAGGGGCCGGAGTTGATATCGAAATAATTCTGGGCAAGGACTACCGCAATTTGCGTCCCTATCGCCAATAAGCAGATTTCCCACCACCAACCGCTTTATTCCCACTATCGCCATCCAGGGTCTTTTGATTTGTGAAATAAATAGCTTAAAAGGGGGAGGTCGGCTCTCAACCGGTGAAAGGTGTTCCGGAGGGGGAGGCTTAGTGCTTGGGACCGCTCAACTGCGACAATTGCTGCAGGACCTGCTGGTCTTTATCGACCATCCGGCGGATAAACTCCCGGAAGGTGATATGCCCTTCCGTTTCGTGAAATCCGGTTCGGTCCCAGTATTCCCGCGGCAAAGAATTGAGCAGCTTCAATAACTCCCGGCGTTGCTGAAGAAATCGCTGAGCTGTTTGACCCAGATTGGGCCGGTGCCCGTTTCCCAGACGCTCCTGGCGGATCTGGGGAATATAGGGACGCTCTTCCTTGATGATCTTCTTCAAACGGAAATTCACAACTTCATCCTGAATCTCCATCTGAATATTCAGAAACTCAGTTAGACGGGCGATCATGTGACCGACCTGCTCCAACAGGTTCTCGGAATCCAGTCGTCCCAGCATGGCACTGTATCTGCTCAGGCTGACTTCTATATCCTGAATGAGCTGATGTTCTTCCATGGCACGCAATGTAAAGGTGTACAAAAAATAAACGGCTTTCCTTTTCCACGGAGAAAGGAAATCTCAAAAGGGGGGCGGAGTTTTTTGATTGTTTAAACAATCTATGGAATAATTAAACGAACAAAATCCCTCTTAAATGCGGTCTTGCTCACATTCACCATTTTTTTGATGGTATTTGGGCGAGATCCCCGGAAACAATCCTCAAGGTGCCTGACCGGCAAGTGACCTTGAATGACACAGACAATTTTGGATTGTTAAGGGATAATGTTTAAATGGCTCCCCAATTATTCTGTCCGATACGCCTATCAGCACAGGATTAAAACAATGAAGCAGACCCCAATCTCCGATGGTGAATAAATGTAATCCCGGCTTTGCTAAAGAGTCAAGCATAATTCCCAGAAATATTAAAGGGCTCTAATATTTAGGCAGGATTTCATCTTAAATACTAACGCTGCGTTAATATGATGCAAAATGGCGCTTTTACCCCGGTCCCGGGAGCCGGGATTTGCGCAACTCCGCGCCGATGTCCCCAAGGGTCTTTTCCAGCTCCGCCAGGGTGGCGTCGCAGGCGGAATTGAAGCGAAAAACATCCCGCAGGATCCCGTAGTCGTGGCAGGTGGTGTCCCGAACATCCAGCAGCTCGTCGAAAGAACGGGTGTTCATTTCGGTGCTCTGAATGTCCATCCGCACCAGCACCGCCCCGATCAGCAAGCTCAAAAACTGGGAGCGCGCCAAAATCCGGTCGTGATCCTGCGGAGAGAGTTCGATAACGTTTAGCCCGAGGTCGCGCAGTCCTTCGCGAATCCTGTCGTAGCGTTCCGCCTGGATGCGCTCCGCCCAGATTACCAGATTGAGGCCCTTCAGTTGCCAGCCCGCGGCAGCGAGCGATTCCGGTCCGAAAAGGGGATGGCAGGCGATCAATTCCACGTGCTCCGGCAACAGGCTATGCATTTGCCGGGCGGTGTGTGCTTTAATGGTGCAGACGTCTATCACGATGGTGCCCGGTTGCAGATAGGGGGCAATCTGCCTGAGCACCTCACCAAAGCTGGCAATGGGGACCGCCGGGATAACCACCCTGGCGCGGCGCAAAATGTCTATGTTGGGGATCCGGGAACTGTCCGGAGCCTTGTCCAGGCTTTCGGTTTCCCAGTCGGCAAGATGGGTGTTTAACAATCTGAGCAAAGCCCTGCCGAAATTTCCCCGACCGATCACTGCAATCATGTTCAATCCTAACGGTTAAAGACCCATCTCCCAACGGGCCGGTTGATATCATCTTTTTTCGCAGTCCGCTGATCCAGGAACCACGAAGCCACGACGAGCGCGAAGTTTAACGGAAGTTACCTGAAGGAAATCGATTCCCTACCCGGTAGTCCTTGGAAGCTCTGTGGTTCTTCTACGAACCGCACAACAACAGTTGGCCAGTTGCTCCGGCCCTACATTTCCCCGTCTAAAAAGCGCTTTTTGAGGTCCGGCGTAGGCAGCCAGCAGCTTTCCTGCCGGCCGAACCAGCGATAGCGCCGGACCGCGACGAAATCGTAGCAAAAATCCCGGATAAAGGGCGGCACAACGAGCATCAGAGTAGCCAACGGCCAGGGTTGGCGAAGGTAACGGCATACCCGAAGCGCTGCCCCGGAGCGCTGGCGCAGTCGGTCGCCTTCGATAAGAACCAGACTGCGGAAATCCTCGGTGGGCAGATCAAATTGAGCCAGCAACTTTTGACCGGCGGATGACTGGAGACTGGCAAAACGGATTTTCTGACCGGGATCCCGCTTGATAATAAACTGCACGGCGCCGTTGCAGAGGTTGCAGACCCCGTCGAACAGCAAAATGGGAGACTCGTTGTTGGCCATGGTTCTTTTTATCCGGGATACCCGTTTTTCAAAGCTTCAAAATAAGGGAGAGAGGGGGATTACCCAAAGGGTTTGTGGATGCTCAGGAGGCGGGGAGCAGGATATCGGCAATAATGGGATAATGATCGGAACCGATGTCCGGCCCTCTTCTGATGCTGAGAACCTGGATGTCCGGCGATACCAGGATATGATCGATCGGGGTGAGCAGGTAAGGCCAATCGACCGGCCAACTGGGAAGAAGCCCGTGGCCGATGCGCGCGTTGCGTAAACCGCTGGCCTTGAGAAAGCGATCGAAGTAGGGAGACCAGGGAGACATATTCAGATCTCCCGCCACCAGAGCCGGCCCGTTTTTACGCTCCCGGACCAGGCGCGCCACTTCTTTTAACTGAACATTGCGCATCTTGAAATAAGGCTCGCTTACCGGCGGCAGTGGGTGAGTGGAAAAAAGAGAAAAAGCCCCGCCGGGCAGGTGAACGGTACAACGCGCGCTGGGGATTTCCGCATTACCGGGAAAAATGATCTCCCCGTCGCTGATCTGATATTTGCTGAAAATGCCGATCCCAAAATCATCACCGCGGGGAAAGGTCACGGAACCGGGCATTTCCTCGGAAAGGCTGCGCAGGCTACTGGCCCATTGATGGTCGATCTCGTGCAGAACCACAATATGCGGTTTGCTTTCCCCGATCAGGTTTATCAGGCGAAAATGCTCCGGATTGAGGGTGCGGACGTTGGCCAGAAGAATGCGAACCCGGCGCTCCTTGAAGTTGGGGATGTTATCCTCCGGCACCGAAAAGCTTTTGTAAGGCAGAAAGGGGGCGATTTGCCAGAACACGATTACCGCGATCAGCACGGAAAGGACCATCCAGTAACGGTTACGGGATACCACCGCCAGGGTGACAATAACCAGGGAAATCAGGAAATACTCGGGAATAAAGTGGCAAAACAATTCGAAGGGATAACTGGAACTCATCCAGAAAATCAGGATCAGCAGGGCGAAAAAAAGGCCCAGAACCGGGGCCAGCAAGTAGTTGGTCCACTTGCGAAAGCGTTGCGTCCAGGTCGGAGGCGCCGGAGGAATGGATGGTTGCTGCTGTTGCATGGGGACAATGCGCTTCGTTCAAAAGGTCCGGGAGTTTGACCAAATCGGCAGACCAGGCCGCGACTCCGATCTCCAACCGGGATGCGATTCGGGTTGAAATGGAGAATCGGAGTCCGGTATAAACCGGACAAACCGTATCGTGAGGTTTGGAAAATACGAGGAGACCTTGTCGGTATCCCAAACCCAGTTTTACAATGACCGTAACGGCCAAAAGCCGGCGAATATCTACGAATAAATCATTTTCATGTCAATACCCGCGTGATAAAAGTCAAAATAAATGAAGCGGGATTCCCGAGTAACCCGGCCGGCGGGAGCGCCCGCAAAAAATGGGACGGGGGCGAGAGGGGAGGGGGCAGGCCGCAGAGAGAAGAAGATCCTATGATCCGGAGAACGCCAGTGCGCGTTGACAATCTGAAAATACAGATGTTTGTCAACACGCACGAAGCACACTTGACAGTCTTCTGCTAGTAGACTGTCAAGTGTAATGTGTCTACTTCGTCATCCCGGCCATCTTTAGGCCGGGATCCATCGGGACGTTGGGTATGGACCCCGGCCCAAAAGCATACCGGGGTGACGGTTAAGTGG
>JAGRBF010000546.1 GCA_020434205.1 Calditrichota bacterium
TCCCCGCCTTCCGGCATGGCCTGAACCGCGTTCATCAGCAAATTGACGAAGACCTGATTGAGTTCGTTGGGATGGCAATCCACCAGGGGAATATCCTCAAAACGGGTATTAACCCGCACCTTGTTCTTGAGCTCGTGCTGAAGAAGGGTCAGAGCGCTTTCGATGCCTTCATGCAGATTGGCTTTTTGAAACTCCGCCTCATCGCGACGGGAAAAATCCCGCAGACTTTTCACAATGCGGGTAATCCGGGCGCCCCCCTCGCGCATCACCCGAACATTTTGCTGCAGAAGATCCATCCATTTCCGGAAATTTGGGTCCTCTCGTAAAAGCGCCAGATCCCCGGCCTGGTTAATGGCATTTTTGATCTGCCGGATACAGCGCCCCGCTACATCCGCGGCGCTGTTGACCGCCCCCACCGGGGTGTTAACCTCATGGGCGACCCCCGCCACCAGATTTCCCAGGGAGGCCATACGCTCCCGCAATACCAGCTGTCGCTGGGTTTCCCGCAATTCATCCAGGGTTTCGGTGAGGTCGCGGTTTTTGCGGGTAAGGTCCAGATTGCGATCCCGAACCCGCTTTTCCAGGGTTTCCCGGTGCAGGGCCATTTGGGAGTTGGTGGCCTCCAGAGCCCGGCTTTTGGTTTCCAGATCCCCGGAATAAGCCGCCAGCTCCTGCTGGAGAAAAACGAAGCGCCGTTCCACCAGGGATGCCAGCAGCATAATGAACCAGAAGGCTCCCCAGTGGAGAATGTCCGTTTTGGAACGGATCAGATTCATGTCCAGCAGGATATCGTGAAGGCCAAAACCGCCCACGATGGTGACGCCGATCAGAAAAATGCGCCCGTTGGCGGTATTCATGATGGTGGTTCCGGAAATTCCCACCGCCGCCAGGGCAATCTCGCCGATCAGGAAAAACTGGTATAGGGTCATCAGGCGGTCGAGGTGAATCAGGTCTATAAAATCCAGGATAACCATGGGCAGCCAGATCACCAGATGCAGCCGCCATAAAATCCCGATGATGCCCCGATAGCCTTTGCCTACCGTGTGTTCCACAAAGGCGTAAAAGCCTACCGGGAACAGGAAAAAACCGATGGTCGCACACACGTGCCAAAACAGGGGGACGTTCAGCAGGAAAGAGCGGATATCCGAGGAGGCGGTCACGTACATCCCCACGCAAAGGTTGAAGACCGCGAAACTCAGCACAAAATTCAGGTCGTGGCGCCGCCGCTTCAGGAAAACCCCCATCAGCAGCCCCGCGAAAAAGATCAGAATACCCATGATCATTTTGGTCATTTCGCTGCGGACCAGGGCATCGAAGCTGGCCGATTCGGAAACGTAGGCGATCTGACTCACCCCGATCCGGTCCGGAAACTCGGCGAAGAGGTGCAGGTAAACCGGCTCCTGGGCCCGGCGACCCGGAATGGGCACCACCAGAACTTCATCGTATAGTTTATTGAAATAGGACTCGTGCATTTGCCCGAGACGCTTGAGCAAATGGCGGTTATGATACACCTCCACCGCGTCGTAAATCCCGTACAAATAAAGCCCGGGATCGGCCATCTTCAGGGAATCCGGGACAATCCGCACCCAGATTTCCTGCTCCCCGACCTGAAAATGATCTGGACTGATGTCCGGAACGATTTCCCAGCTGACCCACTCCTGATTGATAAAATACCAGTCCGGGCGTCCCTGTTCATCCACCGGCAACGGCCCGCGGTAAATGGCCATTTCCCGGGGGGAATGGAACAGCTCCGGAAAAACGCGCGGGGCCTGCTGCCCGAAAAGGGAAAAGGCGGGTAGAAGGAGCATGAGAATGTTCAGAGCGAAGGAGGTAGCCGTTTTGTTCAAAAGGGAAAAGTCCCGATTTTTTTTGGCGCCGGGAAGTCTCCCGCCCCAAAGTGGATCCAATTACCGGAGAAGAGGGTTAAATTAGTCCTATAATCGGCAAGAATCTATCTCTATATTTTCGATGCCCGAAGGCCAATCCACAAGCCCAAAATAAGGGATTTGCCCACAGGCCTTTTCCGTCCCCTCAAAAACGCAGACGTAATTTTGTCCATGAAGAATCTTTTTATACGGGCCATCCTGCCAGCCATTTTTTTCCTGACCGCCGGCTGCGCCGATCGCCAGCCGACCAACCCCTTCGATCCCAACTCCGGGGTAACCCTGGTGGACCTTTCTCTGCAGACCGACTCCACCACCATC
>JAGRBF010000547.1 GCA_020434205.1 Calditrichota bacterium
GCCTAAAGATTGCCGGGATGACGAAAAGGACAAACCACTATTGACGCCCAAAGCGCTTGACAGAAAATTAGCGATGCCGAATCACTTGCGTATTTTAGCCGCCAGCGGTCCGTTCAGGCCTTCATAGTCGGTCAGTTCGATGAAAATGGATCCCACCTTGATCTTGGACTGAATTTGCACCGGCATTTTTCGCTCGTCGTCGGTTACCCAGATCCACATTCGCCCCTTTTGCTGAAAGATGGCGTCGCCCTTCAGGCGCGGTTCGATTTTGGTACAGAGGAATTTACCGGCCTCGACCTCCACGATTTCCTTCTTTTCCACCACCACTTCCAGATTATAGATTTTCTTGTTGTCGTGATTGGTCATATAAACCGGTTCGCCAACCCGCAGGTTCTGGGTGCGGGTATAATAAAAGGATGCCAGCACATCCATTACGTATTCGGGGATCTCGATAAAAAAGGAATTCTGGCTGCGTATCCCCTTGTCCTCATCGCTGTGATAGCGGATTTTTTCCACCTCCGCATAGCCATAGGGTTGCTGGTAATCCACCTTGAGATCAAACTTATATCCGCCTTCGCGCAGCCTCTTGTGATATCGCCAGGAAAAAAAACTCCTGGTGTCCACGTAACTTTCCACCTGATCGCGAACCTTGTAGAAGGGGTCGAAAAAACGGGCCGATTTGGCGGTGGTAACGATGTGATAGGCTTCGGCGGTGTCGTTGATCTTGACCTTTTCCTTGACGTGCATAACCGCGGTTCCGGCTTTTACAAAACCGTAGCGCACCTTGAAGGTCAGTTTTTCGCCGACGTCGAAAGCGCGGTTTTCCACGACCCGTTCCAGGGGGAAAATCACGTCGGTCCGCTCGGCGGGGTCCACTTCGCGGGCATCGTATTGCCGCTCGTAGGCCAGAGAGTCCCCGTCCACCAGGCTGTCGTTTTCGGTGGTTTCAGTGGTTTGGGCCACCCCGGGAAAGTTGATCAAGAATCCCAGGAAAAATACCATTCCATAACGTGCGGATAAGTGCCGCATAGTTTTCCTTTCCGTTGCTTCCCCGCATTGTGTTGGATGGGTCGGGAGCGTAAGCGAGGTTGATGCTAATTTATAAATGCCGGTAAGCGGATTGGGTTTCCGAAGATCAGACAAAAATACTGGGCGAATATAAGCAGGGAAAAGCCGAATTTACAACTGCAAAGGCGCGGCTGTTACCGCGAGAGGCGGTGGCGGATCTTTTGAAGCTCGGATTTGTAGCGGGGCTCCAGGCGGCTTTTTTCCTCCACCTTGCGGATGGCGTAAAGGACCGAGGCGTGGTGCAGATTGGAGAAATGATACCCGATGCTGGTCAGGGAATCGTCCGTCAGCTCGCGGGAGAGGTAGATGGCGGTCTGCCTGGCTTTCACGAGTTTCTGTTTGCGTCCGTTGCCGGTAATGCTGGCGCTGGCCACGGCGTAAAACTCGCCAACGGCCTCGATAATCTGGGGCACGGCAAGGCGGGTAAGGGGCTGTCCGTTATGCAGCGATGCTCCTCGCGGCACCAGCCGATTGGCGATATAGGTCACTTCCTCCAGGGTCAGCCGGGTGCGCAGGATGGAAATTTGCGCCGCGATGCGCATCAGGATGGAATGCAGCTGATGCATATTCTGGCCGCCGTTGTTGGCGAGATAATCGATGCTGGGGTCATCGAGGTCGATTTGGTGGCGATTGAGAAAACGACGCACCACGTCTTCGCGGGTAGCCGGATTGTATTCGGGCAATTCCACAATCAGCCCTTCCTGCAGCAGGGCACTGAGTCGGGAATAAAGTTGGGGAACCGCCGACGGGGGTTGAGAGGAGCTGATCACCACCTGGCCGCCGTTGCGAATGACCCGTTTGATAATCAGCACCAGGGTTTCCTGGGAGCGCTGTTTGCCGCCCAGGAAGTCGACATCATCCAGCAGCAAAAGTCGGGTGTTGGCCAGTTCCTTGATAAAGGCTTCGATGCGGCTTTCCCGCAGGGAGTTCACATAGTCGCTCAGGAAAATCTCCCCATTGAGGAGGCGGCAGCTCCAGGTGGGGAAACGCTCCGCCATTCGCAGACCAATACCGTGGAGGAGGTGGGTTTTTCCGGTGCCCTCTCCCCCGCTGAAGACCATGGGATTAAACTCGGGTTTTCCAGGGTTTTCCGCGACGAATTCGGCCGCGCGCACCGCCATTTCCGCGGTGCCGAAACAGGAAAAATGGGCCAGGCTGAAACGGGAATCGAGATCCTGGTTTTCATCAACCTCGACCAGCTCGTCAATCGGTTTGATGGCGGCCTGGGGGATCTCCGGCAGGGGTTGCTCCGGGTTTTCGGCGGGCCGTGGAGCAGCGCCGCTGAGCGGGGCGATGGAAAATTCAATTTTGGTATTGAGACCGAAAGCTTTGCCGATGGCCTGTTTCAGGGCCACCCCGTAGTTGGCTTCCACCCATTCGAAAATAAAGCGGGAGGGCGCCCTTAATAATAAGGTGTCGTTCTGAAAGGAAACCACTTTTAGGGGTTCGATCCAGGTGCGGATGGCTTGCTCGGGGAGATTCTCCTTCAGGGACGCCAAAACCAACTGCCACTCAGCCGGTCGTTCGCCTGATGTTGAAGGAAGCTCAGCCATATTTATTCTGTCGCCAACCACGGAAAATTGCACAAAAGAGTCCCGTCTCAAGACAATATGCGTTTTTGCCCGAGTATTTACAGCAATCGTAATCAAACGATCGGATTATTTAAGAATGAAGGGTTTTTAGCGTCACCCAAAACGGTGAACTATTATAACCAATCGCAGCTAAAAAAACCAAACTGAAATCCGGAAATTTTTCGAAAAAAATTCACAAAAAAATATGTTTCACGTTTAACCCAAAGTTTGCCGCCTATTAATAAAGGACTTACGCAAAATCCGGCCATTTTCAAGGTTTTTGGCCCGCTTGAATGGTCGTTGCGGAAAAGTTTCTAACAGTCACATCTTTAAAATGCAACGATCTCAAGTTATTGTATTTATACAGTTTAAGCACATTGCCTTTTGATTAACTTGCTGAAAAGAGGGACAGAAAACACCCCTTAAGTAATAGAAAACAAAGGGTTCCCCGAAATGCTCCTTTTTTCACCCTCTTGCCACCCTCAAATACCTCAACAAAAATCGTTCCGTCGTGAAACATTTCATGTAAACCACTGTCATAAAACGGCGACAAAACACCCCCGTTTTCAGCCCCCGTTTCAGCCCCGGGAATCCCCTGAGGCACGGTTTTTATCGCGGCTGGAAGGGCCTTCGCCCCAACCGGGACAACGACAAAAAACGACCTGCAAAAAACCGATTTTTTTTTGAGAAAGACTGCCCGAAGATGTTTCACCCCTTTTCCGGGCTTCCGGAACCCAAATCCGATATTTTTTCCCACTCATCGGAAGGCATAAAAAAAGGCGGCGCCCCGGGAACGGAACGCCGCCTTTTTGTGCGCCAAATGCACACCGCTTATTCAAACTCGACATAGTAATAGTCCGGATGCAGGACGTAATCCCCAAATCCGGTCCGGTCGATAAACAGGAAAATTTTCTGCAGGGAATAATATCGCCACACCACGTAAGGACGGGAGCCCTGTTCGAACGGATGGCGGTCGATATCATTGGGGGGCCCAAACTTAATGTAGATCCGCCCGCGGTCGGTTTTCCATCCATCAATCCCGGAAGTGGTAAAGTTCTGGTTGGCGGTATTGATGCGCCGGTAATACTCATTCATCAATTCGTTCTCTTCGGTCTCGGGAACCGGATCCATCCTTTTCCAGAACCGCACGAAATAACCCTTCTTCTCCGCAAAGCTGCGCTTCTCGTAGTAATCCGTGGAGTCCGCCTCATCGATATATCGCATCTGCGAGAGGGCCAAATCGAGATCGTCGGAAGTATTGGGGACAAATCGCCAGTAGAAGGAGAAATTGCTGGTTTTAACGATCCAGTTCGCCCCCGTTTTAAGGGACACCTCCAGGGTGTAGCGATTGCCGCTGAACATGTAGCGGTTTAAACGGATGTAATGCGCGGCAAAGCTGGAATCCCCTTTAAAGGTGTAGCTGTTTTCCAGAGCCAGCTTGCCGTTTTCGTCCTTAAGGCGATACTTAACCAGATAAGCGTGGTTGGGGTTCGGGCTGAAGGTGTTGAAATAGAAAAAAAGATTTTGGTCCTCGCTGTCAAAATTCCCGGTCAGGTGCGGGATAAAGTCGACGATTTTGCCGACCTGATTCTCACGGTATTTGCTGAAGAAAAGCAGGTCACTTACTTTCAACCCGCTGCTGTCCGGCTCCCCAACCCGAAATTTCAGGTTGCGATTGGACTGCAGGCCGGTATTTTTATCGGTTAACCCGATGGCGGCCTGATATGTCCCCACCTCGACCGGCATCTCAACGTAAAAGCTGCGCAACTCCTTGCGGTCGTTGGTTGCTTCAAACTCTTTTTCCAGCATTTTATGGCGGAAGGAGCGGCTGCGCGCCAGGGATTCTTCTTCCTTGTTCAGGTAAACTTCCACCTGAATCTCGGCCACGTAACCGCTGTCGCTCTGAAGGAAAGTGAGGTTGTCGTTGTAGGTTTGCAGGAAAATGCGCGCTATCTGCTGGCCGCTGTGTTCGTCAAAGGTGGAAAACACCCGGGCGCCGAATTGCGGTCCGGCCTCGGCTCCCGGCGGCTGAGCCATGGCGGCAATTGCCAGCCAAAAAACAAACAAGAGGATTAGGGGGCGGATCGGGAGGGAATGCATCATACCGTGTTCTCCGGTTTGGCGTACAGTTCGTATTCCGTCGCATCGATAATTTCTGCCGTCAGGAAGTGTCCCGGCGAGAGGGCCGAACCCAGGTCTTCCAGAATGACCTCATTGTCAATTTCCGGAGAATCGCCGGCGGTTCGTCCCACGGCGGTCAGGTTGGCCCAATCGACCTCATCGATCAACACCCGCCGGGTGGTCCCGATTTTGGCCAGATTTTTTGCCAGGGAGATCTCCTGCTGAATTTCCATGAGCTCGGCATATCGCTC
>JAGRBF010000548.1 GCA_020434205.1 Calditrichota bacterium
ATCGCCAAAGCCACCCGGCGCGCCGATCTGCTGATTATCGGGCACCATCCCAAAAACGCCCTTCACGCTTTTCTGGTGGATGCCACGGACGAAAGGGTGGCGGACCTGGTGGATTGTCCGGTGCTGCTGGTTCCCGTTAAATAACGGGTGTTACACGGTCCGTAGTTTCTGGAACCGCGAAATCTCGAAACCGCGAAAAAGAATGCAGGATTGATCTGCTTCGGACCGGGAAAACCGATAATTTTTGTCCGGGTCGGCCTGATTTAATCCCAATCTCAACTGAAAAAAAATTCGTGTTTTCGCGATTTCGCGGATTATCTTTGAAGATTGGTTATGGCACGTAAGGTCAATTAAATAATCCGCTTGCGATCCTGCCTTCTAAGGACCACCGGGCGGTCGATATCGCCGCCCGATCGGGACGGTTGTAACACCATCCTGCTAAACATCTTCCCCTTTTTCCAGGGGCAACCTCACCGTAAAGCGCGCTCCTTCTCCGGGCTGGCTTTCCAGCACAATACTCCCCCCGTAACTTTTGACGGTTTCCAGACAGGTATATAACCCCAAACCGGTTCCGCTCGGTTTCCCCGGAGAGGCGCTGCCCGCCCGCGGTTTGGTGGAGAAAAAGGGATCAAAAATTTTGGCGCGAATTTCTTCGGGAATGCCGGGACCGGAATCGGAAACCGAAAACCAGGCGTAGGTGCCGGAGCGCCCGCTTTCGATGGTTAAACGGCGCTCCCGCAGGCCGGTCATGGCGTCGACGGCATTGCCGACCAGGTTCTGGAAAATCTGGGTAATCTCGGAGGGTACCACCTCGACCGGCACCTGCTCGTCGTAGAGCAGGACCGTTTTTTTACAGGTCTTAACCCGCATGTCCGCATCCAGAAAGGTGAGTTCCTCATCAATGAGCTGATTGAGATCGACTTTTTTGAGGCTCTGGATCTTGTCGTTGCGGCCCTTGGCCATCAGGGAGTTGATCATCTCCAGCAGGCGCATCGCCCCTTTTTCCACCAGGTCGGAAAAATGCAGGATGTTGTCCAGATCCGGGCGGATTCTGTCGCAAATCGCCTCGGGATTTTTGCTAATGCCTTCCTGAACCTTATGGGAGGACATGCGGATAAATTCCGCCCCACCGGAAATAGAGCCCAGGGGGTTTTTGAGGTTGTGGATAATGCCCTCCACCAAAAGGCTGAAGGCGGCATGGCGTTCGCTTTGGATCAGCTGCGCGGTGCGCTCGGCCAGCATCTCTTCGAGGTTCTGGGCGTTGTCGCGCAGGATTTCGGTGGTGCGTTTGAGCTTGAGATGGGTATTGACCCGGGCGATCACTTCTTCGCTTTGAAAGGGTTTGGCGATGTAGTCCGCCCCGCCGACCTCGAAACCGCGCAGTTTGTCCTCATTCTCCGTTTTGGCGGTCAGAAAAATAACCGGGATTTCCGCGGTGTCCGGATTTTTTTTGATCGCCTCGCACACCGTAAATCCGTCCATGTCCGGCATCATAACGTCCAGGAGGATCAGATCCGGCTGGCGCTTTTGGATAAACTCCAGGGTCTGTTTGCCGTTAACGGCGATCGCCACCCGGAAGCCGTATTGCTTGAGCACCGATCCCAGCAACTGGATGTTTTTGGGGGTGTCGTCGACGATCAGGATTAACGCCTCCTCCAGTTTGAGGTCGGGTTGCGGCAGGCTGTGGGGCAGCTGCCCGACGGCATCGTTGAGGATGAGCTCGGTCATTGGGACTCCTTGGCAAGGCTGTTGTGGATGGCCTGCTCCAGGGCGGCCACGTAGTCGGGAAAGCTGTTGATCATCAGGCTCAGGGGTTCGATCTGGAATCCCTGGCTGTAGTGGATAAGTTTTTCGGCCCATTTCCCAAGGGGCTCGAAGCCGGCGTTGTGGCTGAGGGCCATCAGTTTTTTGGCCCAGCTCTGGATTTCCTCGTCGATGAGAACCTCGGAAACGCTCCGCCATTCGTCCATAATCGGGCCTTTGAGGGAGGCCAGCATGTCCCGGAATTTCTCCGGGGCGTCGTCGGACAGGTCTTCGGGACGCAAAAATTCCAGAGGTGTTTCCGCCTCCACGGGATGATGGTCCTCGCTGAGGGTATGGGCCAGGTGCTGGGACAATCCCTGGATCAGCCGGAATTGGGAAATGGGTTTCTGCAGGTAATCGTCACAGCCGGCCATCTGCATCTGGTTACGCTCGTCGGCGGTGGCTCCCGCGGTTAAGGCGATCACCGGAATATGGGCCAGCTCTCCGTCCAGCTTGATCAGGCGGGTGGCCTCATAGCCGTCCATCACCGGCATGTTCATATCCATCAGAATCAGGTCCGGCTGCTCTGCCCGGGCCTGTTCCAATGCCTCTTCGCCGTTGGCGGCTTCGATGAGCTTCAGGGAATGGTCGACCAGGTAATCGCGAACCAGGCGGCGATTAAGGTCGTTGTCCTCCACAACCAGAACCTTCTGATCGGTAAAACGAAAGCGTTTCAGATAGGCGGCTTCATCTTCTTCAATCTGCTCGGGAATGGCCTGGGCGCTGGTTTGCACCCCGGGCAGCTTCACCAGAAAAAGGGAGCCCGCCCCGGGTTGACTGTCCAGTTTGATGGTGCCGCCCATCATTTTTACCAGCCGCTCGGTGATGGCCAATCCCAGCCCGGTTCCCCCGTAACGCCGGTTGTCCTGGCGACTCTGCTGAACAAAAGCCTGGAAAATCCGGTACTGCTCCTCCAGGGGAATGCCGATGCCGGTATCGCGGATGCCGATGTGCAAATCTGTTTTCTGCGGGTTTACCTGATCCGCTACGCAGGCAACCTGCACCGAAACAAAACCCTGGTCGGTGAATTTGATGGCATTGCCGATCAGGTTGATCAGCACCTGACGCAGGCGAACCTCATCCAGCAGGACCGCCGGGGGAAGATTGTCCGGGATTTCGATCCGGAATTCCAGGCGCTTCTCCTGCGCTTTGAGGCCGTAAGTGCGGCCCAGATCGCGCAGGAAATTGTGCAGGGAGATGGCGCTGGGACGAATGTCCAGCATGCCGGATTCGATCTTGGAAAGGTCCAGCAAGTCATTAATCAGGGCCAGCAGGTTGCGGCCGCTGGAGGAAATGGCGGTAAGGTAATCGCGCTGTTTGGCATCGTGAAGCTGACCCTTCAGCAGGTCGGAAAATCCCAGAATGGAGTTCATGGGGGTGCGAAGTTCGTGGCTGATGTTGGCTACAAAGGCGCTTTTGGCGCGGTTGGCAACCTCCGCGGCGTCCCGGGCCCGCTTGAGTTCCAGAACGGTTACCTGCATTTTTTCGGTCTGTCGTTCCAGCTCGGTTTTGGTTTCCTCCAGGCCGGTGGCGTACTGGCGCAGGGTTTCCTGGGAGTACTGCTGGCGAATGGCCCCCCCGATCCCGGCGGCCAGGGCGGAGAGGATGTTCTCCTCGGATTCGCTCCAGGTGCGGATTCGGGTGCAGTCGTCCAGCCCGATAAATCCCCAGAAGCGTCCTTCGATCATCACCGGCACCAGCATCACGGACTTGATATCGAAAATCTGGAAGAGCGCCTGAACATGCGGGGGAAATTTATCCGCCGATCCGCGGATAATGTGCCCTTCGGAGAGCAGCTCGTAGTAGTCCTGAAAACCGCCGCGGTGGTAGGAGATATTCTGCAGACGGGGATGATCAATTACCGACCAGCGCTCCTCGCGATGCCATTCGAAGCGCAGAGAGGTCAGAATGTCGTGGATTTCAAAGTCGCGGTGGTTCTCGAAAATGTAGGCCCGGTCCACCCGGGTGCTTTCCCCGATGGTTTGCAGGACCCGTCGCAAGGCTTCGTCGGAATTGGGAATGGTCAGCAATTGGTTAAGCCCGATCGCCACCCCGCGCAAAAAGTCCGCCTGCTGGCGGCGACTCTCCTCACCGGATTTGCGCTCGTTGATGTCGATGGAAATGCCCAGGTTGTAAACCCGGCCGGTTTTGCTGCGCAGGGGCTTTTTGATGGTCTG
>JAGRBF010000549.1:0-2043 GCA_020434205.1 Calditrichota bacterium
ATTATTGGCCAGGAGAGCGAACGCCTCACCCATCTGGTCAACAATATTCTCAATTTTTCCAAGATGGAAGCCGGCAAAAAGACCTACCAATTCGACCGGGTGGACGTCAACAGCATCGCCGCCCGGGTGATAGACAGTTATTGCTACCACTTGGAAAGCAACGGATTTTCCCTGGAAAGCAATTTGGAAGACGACCTTCCCGCCATTCGCGGAGACGAAAATGCCATCTTCGAATCGATTATCAATCTGATCGACAACGCCATGAAATACAGTGGCGAAAGTCGCTGGGTCGGGCTTTCCACCGGCCGCAAGGGCAACGCGGTTTTTCTGGAGGTGGCCGATCGCGGGGTGGGCATTCCCGGGGATCAGCAGGCCCATATTTTTGACAAGTTTTACCGGGTTTCCAGCGGCCTGGTTCACAATACCAAAGGCAGCGGTTTAGGCTTGTCGCTGGTTCAGCATATTATGGACGCCCACAAAGGACGGATCCAGGTTTTCAGCGAAGTTTCCAGGGGCAGCCGCTTTCGCCTGCTTTTCCCGGTATCCGGGGAGCGGAGCGGAACGGAAGGCCAGATAATCGCTACAGCAGACATCACCACGGGAGAAAAAGAATGAGCCGCATATTGATCGTAGACGATGAACCGCAAATGCGCATGGGACTTCAGGACAACCTGGAGTTCGAGGGCTTCCAGATCGACACCGCGGCCGACGGGGTGGCGGGGCTGGCCTGTATCGAGGAAAACCCATACGATCTGATTATCCTCGACGTAATGATGCCCGGCATGTCCGGCTTTGATGTGTGTCGCAAGATGCGCGAACAGGGCAACCAAACCCCGGTGCTGATGCTGACCGCCAAAGGCGAGGAAATCGACAAGGTTCTGGGACTGGAACTGGGCGCCGACGACTACATGACCAAACCCTTTGGGTTGCGTGAA
This sequence comes from Calditrichota bacterium, assembly GCA_020434205.1. GTDB lineage: Bacteria > Calditrichota > Calditrichia > RBG-13-44-9 > J075 > JAGRBF01. Next base: position 936 of record JAGRBF010000549.1, read on the forward strand.
CTTCTGGCCCGCATCAAGGCCATTCTGCGACGCAGCGGGGACAGCAACAGCAGCCCTGCCGCCGACGAAGAAGGGCCCGGGGAAATTACCATCGGGCGGCTGCGGGTCCTCCCGGAAACCTACCAGGCTTATGTAGACGGTACGGAAACCAGCATGACCCACAAAGAATTCGAAATCATCCGGCATCTGTGGCAACACCGCGGGGCGACGGTTAGCCGGGAGCAATTGTTAAATGAGGTATGGGGTTTCGACGACTATCCCACCACCAGGACTGTGGACAATTTTATGTTGAAGCTGCGCAAACGCATCGAGAAGGATCCGGCGCATCCCCGGCACATCCTGACGGTTCACGGCATGGGTTATAAACTGGTCGAGTAGCGGCTTCGGACTGGAGTTTTATCATGAAAACAACGATGAAATTTAACCTGATAACCTTCTTCTTCGCCACCCTGTGCCAGATGGCTCTGGCCGCCGGCGGAGACTATGACACCCGGCCCCGGCGGGTTTTGGACCTGCGCGGGATCTGGAAATTCGAGCTTGGGGATAATATGGAGTGGCGCCAGCCCGATTTCGACGACAGTGACTGGGGCAAAATGTTTGTTCCCGCCAGTTGGGAAGATGAAGGTTTTCCCGGATACGACGGTTTTGCCTGGTATCGCCGCAGCTTCGAAACGCCCATGTTTGAGGACCAATCCTCCATCCTGCTGGATTTGGGGTATATCGACGATTGCAGCACCGTTTATCTCAACGGGCGACAGTTGGGCACCACCGGTTCTTTCCCACCCTATTTCCAGACCGGTTATAATCAGCACGTGGTTTACCGCGTTCCCATTGAGTATTTCCGGAAAAGCGGTCTTAACGTTCTGGCGGTAAGGGTTTTCGACACCCATCTGGCCGGGGGCATTGTGGCCGGAACCATCGGGATTTTCGAAGAGCCCACCCCCTTTCCCTTTGTGTTGAACCTGGCCGGTTTATGGGCTTTCCACCCCGGGGACAATCCCCTTTGGGCCGACCCGGAATTCCAGCCGGCGGATTGGGATTCTTTGATAGTCCCGGGCCGTTGGGAGGATCAGGGTTATGGCGATCTACAGGATTTTGCCTGGTACCG
>JAGRBF010000549.1:2163-5102 GCA_020434205.1 Calditrichota bacterium
GAGAACCGCGCAGATTACGGCGAAGATGACTGGCAGGTTATCCGCATCTACAACCTTCCCCCGGAGCTGATTAGGCCCGGAGAAGAGAATATTCTGGCGGTAAGGGTTTACGACGGGTTTCAGTACGGGGGCATTTTTGAGGGTCCGATCGGCATCGCCCGCTCCGACTATACCCTGGACTGGATTCCTCAGGTTCAGGTTTATTCGGACGCGCCCAAGCCGCCCAGCCTGTGGCGAATCCTGATCGAATTGCTGAAGCAGGATCAATAATCGGAAGACGGCCCGGAAAGAGATTTACTCCCGGGGCGAGTAAATCTCGAGATCCATCAGGCGCATATTGTTGAGGTCCCGTTCCTCGAATTTGCTGCGGAAAACCGGCAGTCTATCCTCCAGGCGAAGATCCTTGCCTTTGTTCCCCGGCCGCCAGATTCCCAGGAAGAGCACCCTGGGGTGCTGCCCCTTGTAGTTATGGAGAAAGTAGGGTTCGAAATCCGCCAGATACAAATCCTGATTGGCCTGCTGCTCATTAATATATCTAAAGCCCCCCGCCGCAATACGATTCCAGATTTCGAAGCGCCCGCCGTCCTCCTGCCAGACCACCAGGTACTGGGTGCGTTTCCGCCCATCTACTGTTAATACAAAAGCTTCGATATCCACCGGGGCATACCCGTCTTTTTTGCGTTTTTCAATTTCTTTGCGCAGCAGATTCTGGGGATTTTTTTTAGGGTCTTTGGGTTGGGGATCCAGGTCCTCATCATCCCACCCGTCGTGGACCGTCACAAAATTATAGCGCTGAGGGGAAGCCGCGTCCTCCAGATAAGCCAGCTTCAGGCCTTCGCTGGTCTTGTAGACCTCAACATCCACCAGGTTGATGTCTCCCTCCCGGTCCCTGATCTCTTTCAGTATTTTGTCGTACGGCCCCACCTTCAGGGTTCTTTTTTCATCCCCGGAATGAAAAACGCCGGCAAAACCAATCCTATCCGCGCCCGATTTATCGGGGAAATTGTCTACTTCAAAATCCGCCAGAACAAAACCGATATCATAAAGCGCCTTCTGCTTTCTGAAAAAATCCTCCTGGCTGGTTCCGGGAACAAAGCGCTGCTTCTGGCTGTGTTTTTCCCAGAGGTTGGCGTAAAAAATCTGCCCGTGCGCCGGGGTTCCCAAGAGCACCGTTGCACCGAAAAGGCCCACCAGGCAGAAAAGCAAGGTCTGGAAAATTTTCAGGGAAAGGTGTTGAAAAAATTTCGCCATTTTCTGAGTCTCCGGGGATCTTTTGGGGGATAAGACAGATTGGCATAAATATAAGGCAGGGAGGGTGCCCGGACAACCCCGGAGCGCAGTCCGGCAGTTTTGCATGGGGAATCGAGTGTCTGAAATGTCCGGCGGCAGAAAATTCGGGAGACGGTGGGATTTTTAACAACTACCGCGCGGCTAATGGCGGCGGTTCAGCAGCATGCGGTCCAAAAGAGCAGCCAGCAGCAGAACCACCCCCGCCAAAGGTACCAGCTCTCCCGATCCCCGGAAATAAAAAATGCCCCGCATGTTTTTTTCCATACCGCTCAGGGACCCGCTGAGTCGGGTGGAGAAATCCTGCAGGAAGCTCAAATCGGTAAAAAAAGCCAACACCCCTACCCCCACCATGGCGCACACTGCTACCAAAAGAAAGTCGGTCCAGTTTTCGCGGTTGGCCGAATGGGGCTGGATTCGCGACATCACCCGGTCGGCAAAATCGGGACCCAGCGCCATTGCAGGCGCCTGGTTCAGGTGATGATAGAGGTGCCGGTAAGCAGACAGATGCTGCCGGCTCCCGGGGTCCTCCTGAAGCACACGGTCCACGACATTCCGTGCTTCTTCGCCGGCGCTGCCGTCCAAATATCCCTGCAGATCTGCGTCGTTGAGTTTCTTCATGATCAAATATTCCTTTAAACCTTCTTCTCAAAATGATCGGCGGCCTTGAGACGGTCCATCAGCTGTTCCTTCAGGCGCTGCCGGGCCCGGAATAAATGGCTTTTTACGGTATTCTGGGGTAAATCCAGCATCTCTCCGATATCCGCCAGGGTTAAACCCTCCAGGTGAAACAAGGTAATTACGGTGCGGTGAATATGCGGGAGCCGGGCAATTTCGCGGCGGATCGCCTGCTGCATTTCCGCCTGCTGAAGGGCATAGTCGGCGTTTTCTTCAGGCGCCCAGGCCCCTTCCTGTTCCACCCGGTGGCCTTGCTCCGGTTCCGGAAAATCCTCTACCAGGGCCAATTTTTTCTTGCGCAGGTAATTGAGGGTATGATAGTAGGCAATTCGCGCAATCCAGGTGGAAAACCGGGAGCGAAAAGCAAAACTGTCCAGTTTTTCAAAAACCTTTACAAAAACGTCCTGGCAGATTTCCTCGCGATCGGCAGAATTAGCGACCATCGGATAAACCACATGAAAAACCAGCCCCTTGTAATCCTCAACAATCCCCCGGAAGGCCTCGCGATCCCCCCTTAGGATACGCCGTATCCGCAGGGATTCGTCCTCGGGATAGGCCTTAACATTTTTAACCGGGCTTTCGCTCATGGCAAATCTCAGAATTCCGCATTCGGGCTTTTTCAATAAGACACGCCGGACCGGCAAAGGTTGCAGCACCGGAAGCAAAAAAATTTTTTGATAGGACTGCAACCTGGAACGATCTGATCTGTCTATTTAAGCAAACGGAAGATGATTAACCAAGACATTCACACAGAAAACAACTTTTAGGAGCAACATCATGGGCGAAGAAGTCATTATTATCCCGGTTATCTTTTTGAGCCTGGTAGCCATTATTAAAACCCTGTCGGACAACCGGCTCCGCAAGGAAATTATCCAGCGCGGCGAAGTAGATCCCGCCCTGGTTTCTTCAATTATGGGGCGCCGCCACGTGGAACAAAGCCTGACATCCGTAAAATGGGCCTTTGTCCTCATCTC
>JAGRBF010000062.1:0-3937 GCA_020434205.1 Calditrichota bacterium
GTGGCGCTGTTAACGTTGAGAATATCGTGCAGAATCTGAACCACCGGATTGGATTGTAATGGACCGCCCACCGTGCCGACCTTCATCGGGACCTTCAACTGTCCGACCAGGTCTCCATCTTCATTTTTGTACCATTTGGTCAGGGAGGTGTATTTGCTGCCCCGCGCCGCATAAGCATGGGCAGCGGACTCAATGGCCCGCCAGTCGTTGCCGGTGGCCAGGGCCACGGCGTCGATCCCGTTCATAATACCCTTATTGTGGGTGGTGGCCCGGTAAGGGTCTACGGAGGCAAATTCATTGGCGAGAATGATGCCGTCCCGCACTTGCTCGCCGCTGAAGCCCTTGCCGGCCAGCTGCTTGGCCGGGATAACGCATTCGCTGATCACCAGGGCCTGATCGGTAAGATTGGATAGGATGCGCAGGAACACCTCGCCACCGGTAATCTTTTCGATCAAAGAGGCGACACCTTCGCACATGCTGTTCACCAGGTTGGCGCCCATGGCGTCGCGGGTGTCGACATGCAGATGCACCACCAGCATATCCCCCCGGAAGGAGGCATTGGGATAAATAAAAACCTCAATGTTTCTGGCCCCGCCACCCCGGGCAACCATATTGGGATGCAGGCTGTTGGCCAGATTGATAATTTCTTCCTTGTTCTGGAGTATGGCTTTTTGGGCATGGGAGGGATGTTCGATATTGACCACCTGAATCTGCCCCACCAAAATGGGATCGGTGGATTGGACCGAAAATCCGCCCGCGGAGCGGACAATCTTGGCGGCAGAGCTGACCGCAGCAATGATGGAGGGTTCCTCAACAACCATCGGAACGATGTAATCCCTGCCGTTCACCAGAAAATTTAGCCCCAAACCAATCGGCAGGCTGAAAACCCCGATAACATTCTCAACCATCTTGTCCGCCCCGTCCAGGTCCAGAACGCATTTGCCGTTGGCAAGGGCCTTAACTTTCTCCGCACTTAAAATGCCCCTTTCCTTGAGGATTTCCAGACGCTCCAAAACGGTGTGCTTGTAGAATTGCGGTATTCTCGAATCCATCAATTTTCCTCTTCCTGTTGAAGGTGAACGCCTTCGGAAACATGCTTAAGTTCAATAATATCAAAGCCCGCATTGTTGATCGCCAGGGTCAGGGCGGAAATCTGCTCCGGGTCTCTGGCAAAGGCAATTCCCAGGTCCCCACCGCCTGCACCGGAAGGTTTGTAGGCCGCGGAAAAGGTCCTGGCAATCTCCCGCAATCGCTGGTGTGGCGGAGAAAAAATGTCGGCACCGCTTTTCTGCCCCAGAAGGTCCATGGCGGTTCCGTAATCCTCGGCGATCTCGAGAAAGGCGGAGACATCCCCGGAGGCCAGGGAGCGGCACCCGTTTTCGCCCAATTCGAACATGTTCTTCATCAACGTGTCGAAGGCCTGGGGATTGCCGTTGCGAAATGAATTAACCTGGCGGACCATCTCCGTCGTAGAGGCCGAGTGACCGGTCCAAATATAAAGGGGCGTTAAATCCCGCGGAAAGCTGAATTGTTCAATCATCACCGGGGTGGTCAGGGTGTTTTGAACCAATTGATACTGAAGCAACCCCCCGAAAGTGCTGGCCCCGATATCGATCCCGCTGCCCAATTTACCCTGAGCGTGGTTGTGCGCCTCCCGGGAGGATTGAAAGATCAATAGCTGGTTATCCGGATCCCGGAGATCCTGACCGGCGGCCGCGAGCAAAGCCCCCAGGACCGCCACGCTCAGGGCAGCGCTGGAACCAAAACCCAGTTTTAACCCGGATCTGCCCAGGAAAAAGTTGGCGGTATTCAGGTTAAAATGGGACGGTGCGAGTTCAAAACCCAGCTCATGGAGATTCTCCAGGCCTCTGGTCAGAGTGGCCTCGAAGAATTTAAGGGTCTTGCGATTCCCGGGCGAACAGGTGGGCGGCCAGCTGACCCGGGTTCCCTCAAGGTCAAATCCCTGTTCGAAGATTTCCAATACCTCTGAGGTTACCGAATTAGCGGGTTTACCCTCATTGACCGGTTTTTCAAAAACCTCTACCCGGGCAAAACGGTCGATCGCGGTAACCACTGCCGGGGCGCCTTCCAAAACGGCGTATTCACCCAGCCAGATGAGCTTCCCGGGTGCCTGAACACGGATTTTCATAGACCCGCTCCGGCACGCGTTAAATAAGCGCCCGGCCCCACACCGGTAACGATGATCTGCCGGATTCCCGGAAAATCACGGATTTTTTCGAGAATGGCCGCGCTCCCGCCCGGAGGACATAACAATTTGATCTGCGGTCCCGCATCTATGGTGAAGTAAACCGGGTGTCCCGCTTTGCGGAGCTTCCTGATGGCCTGCATTATTTCCACGCTGGTTCCGTTCCAATACAAAATTCCCGGGTTGGCAGACATCGCCAGGGCATGCATCTTTAAACAGCTATACTCGGCAAGTTCCCCGACCAGCTGAAAATCCTTTTTGGATAAAGCCTCGCGCATGGCGGCCAGGTCTGCCTCACCGGTCCGGATCCAGGCCGAATAATAGGCGGAGGTGTCGCGGGTAAGGTTCATACCGGCAGTGGAGCCGATTTCTTTCTCGCCTTCCTCCGTAACGCAAATCAACATTTCCAGGGGCCAGTAATCCTGCGGATACATCGGCTCGGCCACTGCATCCATGCCATCGGCCCGCCGGCCATGACGCATCTCGACAAAGCCGCCGAAAATGGAGCGGGCGGCGGAACCGGATCCCATTCTGGCATATTCGGACATCTGGGTAAAGGTCGGGTCCAGATTCGCTGCGGCGCAGGCCGCCAGGGTGAGGGCGGCAAATCCTGAAGCGGAGGAAGCGAGTCCGGCGCCGGTGGGGAAGTTGTTTTCGCTGACAATCCGCGCGAAGGTGGAATTGCCCGCCAGGGTTCGAAACAAATCCAGGAAAGCGGTGGTGCGCCGCAGTTGTTTCTCGGGAGCGTTTTTGCCATTCAGGACCAACTCGTCGCCGGTCAGCTCCTCCCGAAATTCTACCGTGGTGGTGGTAAACAACGCCGACAGGGCCATGGAAATGGAACCCACTGCCGGTAAATTCAGGACTTCGTCCCGCTTACCCCAATATTTGATCAGCGCAATATTGGAATGAGCGATGGCTGTAAATGCGGACATTTGAATTTCTCGTGTTAACTTTCAGGCGATTTTTCATCTATATAAAAAATGGTGGGAAAAAATTTGGTGTCCCAGCACACCCGTCCGGCAGATTCATTCTCAATCAAACGACTGGAAAAATACATCGGAAGTAAGGCCCCATCAATAAAAACCTTAATTGAAGCCCCGGTTGCGGATGGATCCGTTTTGCCGGCCCACCTTACCCGGGACATATTCAACACTGGAATTATGTATACTATTCTGTTATCTTATGCCGAAAACGAACTCCTGGTCCCGAAACGGATCTACCGGAAAAGAGATTTATGCTGAAATCCATTCGCATTCGTAATTTTGCTCTGGCTGCCGATTTGAGCGTCGACTTTGCCCCCGGCCTGAATATTCTGACCGGGGAAACCGGGGCCGGAAAGTCGGTGCTGGTAGGGGCAATCGCCGCGGTGCTGGGCGGACGCGTTTATACCGAGGTGGTGCGCACCGGCTTCGATAAAGCACAGGTCGATGCGGTTGCGGATATTGAAAAATTACCCGGATTGATGGCCCTTCTGGAAGAAAAAGGTCTGGGTGGGGGGACGGAGCTGTTTTTACGCCGCGAGATTTCCGTAAAAGGCAATTCCCGGGCCTTTGTGAATGATTCTCCGGTAACGGTAGGCACCCTCAGCGAAATCGGGGATTATTTGGTGGATATCCACGGGCAGCATGAACATCAGACCCTCCTGAGACGGGAAACCCATCGCGGTATACTCGATGATCTGGGCGGCCTCTCCGATGCTCTGGCCGGGGTGGGACAAAGGTATGTGAA
>JAGRBF010000062.1:4027-41992 GCA_020434205.1 Calditrichota bacterium
GAAAACGCCCGTCTCCAATCCGGCGAAGAGGAGGAGCTGAATGCCGAACTCAAGGTGCTCAGTAATGTGGAAAAGTTATTTAGCCTCTGTGCAACCCTGAACAACCTTTTCTCCGGGGAGGCGTTTAGTCTTCTGCAGGGTGCTCAGGAAGCGGACGTCAAATTGAAGGAGCTGGCCCGCTATGCTACGGAATTGGGCAGCATAAGCGAGGAGGTCTCGAGCGCCAGAATCGTTCTGGAAGAAGCCGCGCGAAGCGTGGAAAGTTTTGAAAGTTCCCTCGCCTATGATCCGGAGCGCCTGGAAGCGGTGCAAAGCCGTCTGGAGGTGATCAACCTCCTTAAGAAGAAATACGGCGGCTCGGTCGAGGCGGTTTTGGCCCATCAGCAAAAACTTGCCGAATCTTTGGATCTCCGCAACAATTTTGAAGGGGAAATTTCACGACTGGGTAAACAGGTTGCGGAAAGCGCCGCCAATTATGCCCGCGCAGCGGAAACCCTGTCTTCCGGACGGCATCGGGCCGCAGAGGCTATGCAGGCCTCGGTAGCTGAGAAGCTGATGGATCTGGGGATGCCCCGGATTCGCTTTCGGGCCGCGGTTGAGCTGACCCCCGATCCCCGGGGAATTTACCTGAAAGACGGTGAACGGTATTCGGGAGACGGCCACGGAATTGACGCGGTAGAGTTTTTTATCTCCCCCAACCCCGGGGAAGACTTTAAGCCGCTCAGCAAAATCGCCTCCGGTGGGGAAATTTCCCGCATTATGCTGGCCCTGAAATCGATCCTGGCCGATGTCGACCAGGTCCCCACCCTCATTTTCGATGAAATCGACAGCGGGGTTTCCGGGCGAATTGCACAGGCGGTAGGTCGTAGTATTCTTGAACTTAGCACCAGCCACCAGATTTTTTGCATCACCCACCTGCCCCAGATTGCCGCACAGGGGCAGACCCACTTTTCGGTGGAAAAATATGTTGAAGAGGATCGGACCTTTACCCGGATTTTGCCATTGGATGATCCGGGGCGCATCGAGGCCATCGCCAGCCTGATTGCCGGGGAAAACCTCAATGAAACGGTGCTGGCCAGTGCCCGTCAGCTCCTGGACGAAAACAGGGGAGCCGGTATTTAGGTTGGTGCGCCGGCTTATAACGGATTTCAGGATTTATGATGACCTCATTTTGGTTTAAATCAGCATGCCTTTTTTTCCTGATGGTCGGTTTGGCAAACGCCGCGCCGGAGGAAGAGGCCGTGTCGACCTTCGACTGGTCCGCCCCCCAGGAAGTGCGCATCGCCCTGTGGCGGTATACGGTCGGCAGCCAGGCGCCGGGCGATCCGACCCCGCCCACGGACTGGGTGGTGCTGGACAGCCTCCTGAATTACCCCGAAAACGGCAAAACAAATTATTGGCTGCGGCACCGCCTGCTAATTACCGGCCAACCGGATTCCTTGACCTTTCTGGCCCTTGCCTTGGCCAACGTTCCCACCGCCTACCAGGTTTACTGGGACGGGACCCTGGTCTTTACCAATGGGGAAGTGGCCGAAGGTGAAACACCCGAATCTCCCGGAAAATACAAGACCAGGGTAATCCTGTCGCAACAGAGAACGACCCCGGGCCAACACATTCTGGAGCTGAGAGTCTCGGATTTGGGCGCCGCCGGGGAACGTTTCGTGGGGCGGGTCCGTTTTGGGCGGGCCGACCAACTGTGGACCCGCGCTGATGCGCTCCGGGAACAGCAGATTTTCCATGTCGGCGCCTTTGGGCTGGCGGCGATTTTCGCTTTTGCCCTTTTCCTGGGCGGCGGCCGCAACAGCGCCTATCTGTATTTTGCCATCTACAGCCTGGCGGTGGTGGTAAACGGGCTGGTCAATATTCTGACCCTCTTCGGCGATTTCCCGGTTAATCGTTTTGAATACATCCGGTGGTTTTTCCATTTTATTGCGCCCTGCGCCATGTTCCTGCTCGGGGTTTTTATCATTAAAAATTTCCGCATTCCCCACCAGCGTTTCCACGCCGTCGTTCTGGCGGTGGCGTTAATCATCCTGGAGGGGCTGGGGGGAGAGGAAAAGCTGCTCTGGGTGGTGGTTTATTTTGCCCTGCTGCTGGGGTATGCCATTCGGAAACGCCGGGCCGGGAGTATCCTGGTATCCCTGGGAATTCTGGTCTCCTCTTATCTGGATCTGCGCTTTTTTCTCAATGAAGGAACCTACGGCTATTCTTTCGGCATGATGTTTATGGTATTCTGCGTGGCAATGGGCATCAGCCGGCAAATCCGTCAGCAAAACCGCGAAACGGAAAGGGCCCTTCTTCATTCCGCACGGCTGGAAAACGAACTGCTGAAAAGAAATATCCAGCCCCATTTCTTAATGAATACCCTGCTGTCCGTGGTGTCCTGGATTCGCCAGGATCCCGATAAAGCGGTAGCGCTGATCCAGGCCCTTGCCAAGGAATTCCGCCTGATCAACCAGATTTCCGGGGAACGGGAAATTCCCCTGCAGCGGGAAATCGAATTGTGTCGCATACACCTCGATTTGATGGGATATCGACACAATGCTTCCTATACGCTGGAACTCCCCCAAAGCCCACCGGAAGCCAGCATTCCCCCGATGGTATTCCATACCCTGGTGGAAAATGGCCTTACCCATGCCTATCGCTCCACCGAGGATGGCACCTTCCGCCTGGATTGGGAAATCTCCGAGAGCGAAATTTGCTATCACCTCAGTAATGACGGCTCCCGCCTCAAACAACTCAAGGTGGATTCTCCGGAAACCATTGAGGAGGGCATGGGGATTCGCTACGTTAAAGCCCGCCTGGAGGAGAGTTACCCCGGCCGCTGGGACCTGAAATACGGCATGCTCGGGGAGCGTTGGCGCGTTTCCATTGTTCTGCCGAAAACGACCGTATTATCCGAGAACAGCTTTCCGCAGGCCGGTTAGGGCACGTCGCGCATGGATGGAACACCTTACATTTACCTTAACTTTGTGCGCTTTCGCGACCAGTTGGAAACCCATCTGATCGACCTTCGCAAGCGTCATCGCGGGGAACTCTTTCCCACCCTGCATCCGGAAACGCCCATTCTGGATTATTTTGTGGAGACCTTCTTCGACGAAGGGCATCCCGCCACCTATCTTTTCAGCAACAGCTCCCTGAAGGATCGTCAGGTAGACCTGACCATCCGCTCCCCGCGAACACGATTGATCGGGGAAGAGATGCCGGAAGGCATTTCTCTCTGCGTTCGCGGAACCCTGGGACCCCCGCACGATCCCAGCCCGGAGGTGGTGGTGGATCGCATCAGTGAGGTTGCCGAAGCGCCTCAGCGAACCTTTGAGAAAGATGTTGAGGTAATACCGGTTGTTTCTCCCAAAAACCGGGTCAAAAATGTACTGACCCCCGCCTTTGTCCGCAATCTTCCGGAAATTTCCCGGATTACCCGGGAAAAGCTCTCCCATTGGATCGATTATCTGGACTGGCAGGCAGCCATTCTGGAAAGCCGCCAAAAGGGCTTTTTGTATCGCCAACTCACCGTCGAGAAGGACCAGGTGGTGCTCAGCGCGGTTTTTCAAAATCAGGATGCCCTTAACGAAGCGCTGGAGATTGTGAAACGGGAAAGTATGGAAATTTACCCGCCCCGCGCTTCACTACAGGCACTGACCTTTCAACCGGATCGCAATGGGCGCTTTAACGGCCGTTGGCTGGGGAGTTTTATCCGATCGGAGCCCATCGAAAAACCGAACCCGGAACTGCTGAACAATTTGCCCTGGCCGGATGCCAAAGCGGCCCGCCTGTTTTTTGCCTTTTCGGAAAAGGATCAGCGCAGCTACCAGGCGGTACACCCGGATTACCGGGATGAAACCCGGGACTACATCCGCAAACAATTCCCCGCTGCCGGCTTTTTTAGTGTTTCGCTGTTCGGGGAAATGTCTCTTTTGCAGCGCCAGAAGGCTGCCCTCAACAAACTGGCGGAGACGTCCGGATATGCCCCGTTTCTGTCCAGTTGGCTTTTTGATATCGAACAGGCCAATCTGCCCCAGATTTCCCCGGAAATTGACCACTGGTTGTTGGATGGCATCAACGAAGGGCAACAGCGCGCTATTCACAAAATTCTGGGGGCTCCCGATGTTGCATTGCTTCAGGGACCTCCCGGGACCGGTAAAACCACCGTCATCGGGGAGGCCATCTACCAGTTGGTGCGCCAGGGGAAAAAAGTTCTCCTGGCCTCCCAGGCCAATCTGGCGGTGGACAATGCCCTGGAGAAGCTGGCCTCGGTGCCGGAGATCCGGGCAATTCGCCTCGGGCGAAGCCATAAGCTCTCCGAGGAGGGGCAGGCCTTTGCCGAAGACCAGGCCCTCCGCAAGTTTTACCATGCCATCGGTGAAGCACTGGAAGATCGCTATTTGAGCCGATGGGGTGCCGCTGATGAAGCCGCCGAGGAACTGCAGGTTTATCTGCAAAAACTCGAGGATCTGGTGGCGCGCGGCAAGGCCGTTAAGGTAGAGAAGGACAATGCCATTGCCGGGGAAGGGAGTGCTGCTGAGCTATTCACCGGAGAGGATATCACCCGCGGGGCCAACCGCTCTGAGATGGTGCACCTCCAGCAACAGCGCCTCTTTGCGCTGGCCGATTTTCTGGAAAAAGGGGGCGAGCACCGCCTGGTAATTCACGAAAAGCTCCTGGATTTAATTTGGCGCTCCCTGGTGGTCCCGCTGTCTCGCCTCACTCGCTACAAGATTGATATCAATCCGTTTTGGCTGGAAAATGACGAGCGCTATTCCAATGATGAAAAAACCGTCTTCTTCGAAGAGATTTACCGGAAGTGGTTAAACATCCGGGAAATGCTGCCGGATTTACAGTTGGAATTCCGGGAACGTCTGGAGGTCCCGGACAACAAACCCCGTAATAAGGCGCTTTACCAGAAATTGTTTACCCGGGTGGAGAAAGGGCAGCCCTTCTACCGTTACCTGGCCCATCCCGCTTTGGACGATCACAAGGTCGGGCTCTTTCTAAAAGAAAGCGCCCGGGCTCTGGAAAGCACCGAAAACCATCTCTCCGCAGCCGTGGCAACTCTGGTCAAAAATTTACATGAGATGGCGACCCGGCTTGGGGAGGCGGGTGAGCTTACGGATTTCCACGGCGAAAACCCGACCGGCGTTTCGGACCAACCCGAAGAGCTGGCGCCAACGGAAGAGGGTATTGGAGAAGAAGAGCAGGAGAGCGCGGTTTTAATCGCCAAAATGCGCGAGGAGGGTATCATCTCAGGAGAGATGGCCGAGGCCGGCAGCGCGGATTTGATTACCCACCTTCGCCAGCGCATTTCCGACCTGCTGGATGCCAATCTGTCGGAGTCTATTGAAGATTCGGGATTCCGCGATAAATGGGAACCCCTGCTGAGGGAATGGTCCGCGTTGATGCGGGAGCCCGAACAGCTGGCCAATGATAACCAGCATTATATGGACATTTACCTTCGCAACTGTAACGTAATCGGGATTACCTGCAACGAAAATCCCCGCCTGCTGGAGGGCAAAGGTCAGCACTTTTTTGACGTGGCGATTATCGATGAGGTCAGCAAGGCCACCCCGCCGGAATTAATTATGCCAATGATTATGGCCCGCAAATCGATTCTGGTGGGAGACCATCGCCAGTTGCCCCCTTTGTTTAAGGAAAGGGAGGGCAGTTGGAGCGAGGCCGTTGCCGCCCTGGCCTTGCACGAAGAGGAACACCCCGCCGCCCACCTGCTAACCGAGGAAAACTTTTTCAAATTTCGCGATATGGTTACCGCTGCCCTTTTCAAAGAGTATTTTGAAAAGGCCCCGCAGGCCATTAAAACCACCCTGCTGACCCAATATCGAATGCATCCCCAGATCATGGACGTGGTCAATTTTTTTTACGACCATAATCTGAACTGCGGGCTGAAGGACCCTGAGAAAGACCGCAATCACGGCCTTACCCTCACCAACCCCGAACAAATTTCCTGGCTCACGCCCGATTTACATGCCATGTGGATCGACACCAGCAAGGATGGCGACGGCAAGCCGCACTACGAACGCCAGAGCGGCACCTCCAAAATCAACAATCTGGAAATTGCCGCCATCGACCGGATGCTGGAGGAAATGAACCTGGCTTACCGGGAACGCGGTTTTGGCCAGACCCAACGCAAGGAGGTGGGGGTCATTTCTTTTTACGGGCGCCAGGTGGCCGAACTCCGGCGCCGGATCCGGCGGGATGCCTACGAATGCTTGGATATCGACGTCAACACTGTGGATCAATTCCAGGGCAAGGAAAAACCGGTCATTCTGGTGAGCCTGGTGCGCAACACCCCTGCCGGCGCCGCTGCCGCCAACGCCTTTGTCAAACAATTCGAGCGCATCAATGTCGCCTTCTCCCGGGCTCAGGAGCTGTTGGTGATTTTCGGGGCCCGCCATACCTTCGAGAAATGCGAGGTGGAGTTGCCCCTGATGGATCAGAAAGGCACCCTAAAAAAGGCGGTTTACGGCGAAATTATGGAAATGCTCAACCGCAGGGCGGCCATGTGGCCGGCCGGAGAGGTACTGCTCAAGGAGACGGGTAGAGGAGGACGGCGATGAGGATTGCCCGCATCAATCTCCTGTTTCCGGTGTGGAAAATGTCCGGCACGGTCGGCTTCAGCCAGCATCGCAGGGCCACCCTTTTTGAGAAAATCCTCCTGGACATCAGCCATAATTTTGGGAATGATCCCCATTATGCCGGCGAAACCCTTTACGATCTGCTGACCCGGATTGCCTGCATTTCCGAATGCGATGCCTTTGTTTTGCCCGCCCTGACCCAGATGATCGACAACGGCATCATCACCTGCCAGACCCCGTTCCGGTCCCTGAGAGGCGTCCGTCTCGAGGATCTTCACCTCACCGAAGCAGGGGTCGCCATGGCAAAAGCCGGGTCGGTGGCCGGCGAATTGAGCGAAAAGGCGGTCGAGCTCTACCTGGACCCCCTACGCCGGGAAATCCTCTCCGAGGAGGACCAGGACAACCTGACCGGCGAACCCTTCGGCCGGACCTTTCCCGAACCGGTGCAGGAGGCGGATCTGGACAATCTGGCGGTGCGGCACTTCCGGGAGGCGCCGCCAGACTGGCTTAAGGAGGGGGATCAGATAACCCGGGTAAACCTCCACAAACAGGCTACCCTGTGGCGGAGCACCTTCGGAGAAATTCGCCTGGCGGAGAATGCCGAACTGGTTCTGGATTTTGGTCATGCGGATATCAACGACCATTTTGCCGAAATGGCGCCGGAGGACCTGGCCGAACAGTATTTTGCCCCGGCATTTCGGGCAGACGGGCTGGAAAAACTGGTCCCGGCAGGGGTGGTGGATCTGGCGCGTTTAAACCCTGCCCCGGAGCAGATTTTCGCGCCGGCCCGAATCGAAGAGTTTATGGCCCTGGAGAATCCGGGTATCCATTTTTTGCGCTACCGGGAAGGTCTGGAAGATCAGCTGACCCTGCGGGATAACACCCTGATGGTTGTGTTCGAATATTTGCCCGAAGATAATCCCGAAGGGGTGGCGTGGGATGAAAAACGAAATGCCGCCATTGTTTACCTGGACGAACGTTTTCCCATAAACGGCTGCCTGTACCTCAACCACAACCGGGACAACCTCTTCCTGGCCAAAGTCGCCTACCGTTTGCGGGGCAAAACCTTTACCGCGCCGATGGGCTTCGTTTTGTCCGGAAATCACCGCAGGTTGGATCCCACCCCCTTTTACGAGCTGGTATCCGAAATTCTGGATACCGCGGACAGCAGCGATTATCAGCTCATCAAGCTCTTCTGGAAATCTCCTCAGGCGGTCTTTCAGGATGTCTACGGTCAGGTAAAACGGCGGGTGCGGGAACGCACCGCCCTCATGGAGGAGCTGGGGGAGTTCCGGGAGCGCATCCGGCGTATTCGCCCCGGCAGCACTCTGCGCACCATTGATCTGGATCCGTGACGGCGTTTCCCATACCCCAAAGTCCTGAGAGTGGTTCTCTGGCCTTCTACCGGCAAACTACCACAAAACAACTTCCTGCTTGGCTTGCGCCGCTTTTTCGCCCACGCTGAAGTGGCTCAACATTTCGCGGAGCTCCCGTGCGGTTGCGTTCAGCGTTTCCGCGGCGGCCGCCGTTTGTTCGGCGCTGGCGGTGTTGGCCTGAGTTACCCGGTCGATTTCGCCCAGGCCGATGTTCATCTGCCGGATGCCCATGGTCTGCTGCTGGGAAGCATCGGTGATTTCGCCGATCAGCTGGGCAACGCTGCTCACCTGGCTGGCAATCTCATTTAAAGCGCCGGAGGAATGGTCGGCAACTTTACTGCCGTTTTGCACCTGGGTTATGGAATGTTCGATGAGCCCGGTCGTTTCCTTGGATGCCCGGGCACTCCGCTGAGCCAGACCGCGAACCTCCTCGGCCACCACCGCAAAACCCTTGCCATGCACCCCGGCGCGGGCGGCTTCCACCGCGGCGTTCAAAGCCAATAAATTGGTCTGAAATGCGATATCATCAATGGATCGAATAATGTTGGAGACCTTCTCCGAGGCATCGCGGATACCGCTGATCGCCGACACCATCTGCACCATTTGCAGACTGCCTTTTTCGGCGGCATTTTTCATCTTTACCGACAGTTCGTTGACCCGCAAGGCGCTGTCCGTATTGTGCTGACTCTGATGCGTGATCGCGTTGGCGGAGGCGCTGATCTCCTGCACAAATCCCGCCTGGCGGACGGCCCCCTCGGACATGGTCGTGCTGGCATCCGTAACCTGCTTCGAGGCGTTGAACAAGTCGTTGGCGGTGCCCTGCAGTCTTTGGACAAGTTCGCTGAGGTTCTCTACCGTCCGGTTAAAGGAATTTTTCATCAAAGAAAAATCCCCTTCATAATTCCCGGAAATGCGGAAGTTCAGGTCCCCGTTATTCAGACGGGAAAGACCGGTTACGATCTCATTAACGGGATTCATAATGGCGTCAACTGCTCCGTTGATGCTGTTGATCAGTTTCCCGTATTCCCCCTCAGCATTATCCACCCGGACCCGTTCGGTAAAAATTCCGGCCTTCAGGGCCGCTGCGGTGCGGTTTACCTCGCTAATGACCTGGCGAATGGCGGTCATGTCCACAATATACTCGAGGCCGCCGACAATTTGCCCCGTTTCATCTTTAAGGGGGGTTCCGGAATATTGAATGGGGAGGTTGAGGTTGCTGGCGGTAACGGTGGTTTCCCCGGTGAAGACCTTATCCTGGCTCATGGCCTGGTGAACGCGGCAGGCGCTGGTTTGGCAATGGCTGTTGCGAAATAAATCGTAACATTTCTGCCCCACGCAGTTTGCCTGGGATTTGCCCGCCAGTTGAGCACCGGTTTTGTTGATGAAGCGGATGTTCATTTTTCGGTCTACCGCCAAAACCGGGGTGGAAACACTGTTTAAATAATGGACTTTTTGCAGGGCATCATTCATGGAGGCGGTCGTTTCCGCCTTGCTTTTGATGAGGTTCTCCTTCATGCGGATCATGGCCAATCCCAAATGGTCCTGCCCGGAAGCCGCCTGATAAGATTTTTCGAAATCCCCTTCGGAAATGGCCAGGGCAAAGGCAGTTTTTTGAGTCTGACACTCCTTGATTCCCCGGAAAGCCTCCGCCAGCTCTCCCAGCTCATCCCTGGAGCGGAAATCGATGGGGACGTCTATGTTGCCGATTGCCAGATTGTGGGCGGCATCCTTGAGCAGCAAAATCGGGGTGACCATTCTTTTCCCGGCAACAGACCCCACCAGGGCCAGAAATATACCCCCCGCCAGGAGCATCACCCAAAAATTGTTTAACAGGGCTTTCTGGGAATGAAAAACCTCATCCTGGGCGATTTCGATACCCAAAAGCCAGTTGTCATCTGCATTGTGGGAATAGATCCCGATATAAGGCTGGCCGCCCTCGTCGGAAAATTCGTATAACCCGAGTCCCCGGTTACCGGCATGATCAACCGCTTCCCGGTCTATCCGCCGGGCCGGCGTGTCCTTGTCCCGTTGAATAATCTGGCCGTCCAGGGTGGTCAGAAATGCCCGGGCGGTTTTGCCGATTTCCAACTCCGTGTTGATCAATTTGGTGATGTAGCCGATTTCCAGTTCCAACACCAGCACTCCCAGGGTTTGGCCGGAAGGGTCTTTGAGCGGGGTTAATGCCAGCTGATGATAGTGGTCTTTTTCTTCAAAGCCGAAGAAATCGGTAATCTGTTGTTGTTGCAGGGATTTGCGAAAATAGGGGGATTGGGAAAGGTCCTCGAATTGATGGGCTGTGGTGGCGTCACCGTGAGCCGGACTCACCAGCACCCGTCCGGCATCATCGCAAATAAAAACATGATGATAAAGCCCCCAATGCGTCTCCTGGTAAGTCCTCAGAAGTTCCCGGCTTTCGCCATAGGCGCTCAACTGTTCGGGATTGGCCGTCGCCCCCGCCCGCTGGTAATCGCTGAGAAACTGCATCAAGGCCGGTTGCAGGACCAGAGCCGAGCTGTTGGCTTTAACGATTTTAAAGTACTGACCCAACAGGTCCTGACGGACCTGAATCGCATCGGTTAATTGATTTTTTATCTGAACAGAAATGGCCGCTTCGCTCTGGCGGAGTTGCAGCCAGTTCAAAGCGACCAACGGGATCAGCCCCACCCCCACAATTGCCAGCACAAATTTCAACCGGATCGATTTCATTGCACCCCTTTCCCTGAGATGATATTCTGTTCCGCCCCCGCGGATTGCCTTTCGGATTCCACCGAAAATCACTCAAAATTCTGATGATAAACCCAACATTGCAATTATCGGACTCCGAAGGAAAAACTCTACACGCAAAATGCGCCAAAGGCGCAAATATAGCCTTGGCCAGCGTTTTTTGTTCGACTTCCGGAAATTTATCCTCTACTTTAAAGGGTAGGTATCGGGGGCTGCTTTGTTTGCCACCATTCCGGAAACCAAACGGGCGAGGATACGTAGTGATGAGTATGCGGATATTGATTGTCGAAGACGAAAATCCCATTGCTCATTATCTGGGGGATCTGTGCGGCAAGGTGCTCAGCGAACGGGCCCCGCAGATTGCCTTTGCCGAAAGCCTGGATGCCGCCGAGGATTACCTGCGCAATCACGAAATCGACTTATGTTTGCTGGACCTCAACCTCAACGGGGAGTCCGGATTCGACCTGCTTAAAACCACCCTCTCCAACGCCTTCCACACCATTGTGATTACCGCCAACGAAGAAGAGGCGGTGCAGGCCTTCGAATACGGGGTGCTCGATTTTATTCCCAAACCCTTCGATGAGGAACGCCTGGAAAAGGCTTTTCAGCGTTACTTCGAGCGCAGCGAAAACCGGGAGGTGGTGACCCGCTTCCTGACCGTGCGCAAGGACCAGCAGAACATCGTTCTGCCCGTTTCCCAGATCCGCTACTTCAAGGCGGCCGGGATCTATGTGGAAGCCCATTTGCGCAACGGACGCATTGAGATCCTCGACAAAACCATGGACCGCCTTCAGCAGATTCTACCCGCCCGTTTTGTGCGCATCCACCGTTCCTTTCTGGTGGACATCGCCGAGATTGCCGCTTACCGCCACGTCGGCGGAGGCTCTTACCAGGTGCGTTTGCACGGCGGTGACCAGCTTCCCCTGTCCCGCCAAAAATACCGCGATTTGCACGAAATACTCAACTACAATTGAGTTGCAGTGTTATCGCCTGCGGCGATTGTTGATTGATGATTGTTGATTGTTCTCCGGCTAACGGCCAACGGCCAACGGCCACACTTCGACACCCCGACACTTCGACACTCCCACACGCGCCGCAGGCGCTAGTCGCTCTTGCGAATTTTAGCACGCATGATGCCCGGCATCCAGCGCAGCAGCAGACGAAGAACCTTAATTTTCCCTACGCTAACGGTGTATTGGTCTGCTGTCCAGGCTCGGCCGAAGGCCGCCGCAACTTCGGCGGGGGTTATTTTCCCGGAGCCTCTGCCGTGGGTCATGGCGGTTTCCACCAGCGGGGGAATCAGCTCAAACACCCGCACCGGACTACCCTCCAACTGATAACGCAGAGCGGTGGTGAAGCTGTGAACCGCGGCTTTGGTGGCGCAGTAGACGGCGGCGTTTTCCTTGGGGGTAAAAGCCAACCCCGAGGTCAGGTTGACAATCGCCGCTTCCTCTTTGGCGCAAAGCAAGGGCAGCAGCAGGGTGCTGAGGTTTACCACCGCCTCAAAGTTGACCGCAATTTCCTCCTCGATGCGGGGAAAGGGGAGAGACTCGCGGGTCAGGTCATAATTGTGCTGCACCGCGGCGTTGTTGATCAGCACATTCAAATCAGAATATTCACGCTCCAGTTGTAAAACCAGCCTCTCCAGGTTTTCCCGCCGGCTCACGTCGCAGGGTATCGCCGAAATACGGGGATGTTTTTGGCAGGCTTCTCTGAGCTTGTCCGCATTGCGACCGGTAATGATAACCCGGTTGTTTTTTTCTGCGAAAAACGTGGCCAGAGCCAATCCGATCCCGCTGCCGCCCCCGGTAATCAATATTGTATTGCCTGAATCTTTCATCGCTATTCTCCTTTCAGTTAAATATCTTGTGACCCAACCACCCAACCACCTTCCTAAAAGCGATACAAAACGCCCAGATTAAAAATATGATAGCGGTTGTGGAAGTTGCCTCTAAAGGCCTCATCCATCCTGGTCTTCAATAAATGGGAATCTGCTTCGGATAAATTGGGGGAACCGCTAATCGTCACCTCCGGAGTGGCAATGTCATTGAAAAAACCCATCGCCATGTTGGTGTTCAGACTCAGACCGTTGTCAAAATCGTAGCGATAGCCGAATCCCAGTGCCGGGACAATGCCGCTACCCCGTTTTTGCACGAGAGTCATCACCGAGCGATAGGTGTTTTCCCCAATCTCTCGCTCCCGGTTATCGAAGCGCATCGTCTCAATATCCGCCCGATTGATAACCAACCCCGCCACCAGGTAGGGACTCCAATCCACCGGCCGGTAATGCACCGCGAATACCAAGCGTTCGCCAGTAGTCTCTTTTGAGGAGAGCAGTCCCTCAAGCCCGATGTTGCGGGCATTATAGGATTGATCGTTGCGCTCCAGATAATCTTTTAGCTGGTAAGTGGTGCTGAAGGAAAGCCGGTCGTTGAGGTGAAAACCCAGGGTCAGCCCCGGTTTAAAGCTGCCCGACAAAAAGGGAATTTCCCCGAAGGTGAACCCGATTTCCCAGGCGTTTTTAAAGCGATCCGGCTGATTGCCCCTGAGGGTAAAACTGCTGAGAAGGAATAAAAATGCCGCCAGACAGCGGGTTCGACTTACCATGATGGTCTCCTTTCAAAATGAAGTTCGAAAGAAGATCGTTCAAAGTGGGGGACAGTCTCATTAACATAGGTTAAGAACTTAATGCCGGGATGGTACTTCGGCTTCGCCGGTTGGCCAGCGCGAGTTGTATATGGCAACTATTTTTGACAAAATGCTTATCGCTTATCGCTTATCGCTTATCGCTTATCGCTTATCGCTTATCGCTCATCGCTCATCGCCAGCGGCCAACTTCGCGCGAATCCGGCTCAGCTGAATAGGGGTGATACCCAGGTATGAGGCGATGTGATACTGGGGGATGCGGTTTTCCAGCCCCGGATGCTCTTCCAGAAAAAAGCGGTAGCGCTCGGTAGCGTTGTTGAGCACCAGGCGAATTTCGCGGATTTCCTTTTTGGCCCACTCCAGCTCGATAACCTTGCGGGTGAGCCGCTCCAAAAACTGATGGCGGTCGAAAAGTTCGGTGAAGCGGTGATAATCCAGCAACAGCACCCGGCTGTCGCACAGCGCCTCGATGTTGATAAGGTTCTTTTCCCCGCGAATCATGGCGGTGAGGGCCACCATAAAGGTGTCTTCAGTAAAGAAGGTCTTGTTGTATTCCACCCCGTCTTCGGTCCGGTAAAATGAGCGAAACACCCCGCTGCAGATGAAAGCCATATCCCGGGGAAAATCCCCGACTTCGGCGAAAGATTCTCCCCTGCGGTATTCCCTGAGCCGCAGCAGACTGGAAATATCCTCCCAGCAATCCTCCGGCAGGGGTTGGACCCGGTGCATAATCCGGCGCATGCTTTCCGCGCAGGATCTCCCCTGAGGGGCCGTCTCCGGAAGTGAAGAAAAAGAATCGGCAGAATCTGGCATACATTATGCCTTTGTTCGGTGTGGTCGACCGGTCACTATGAAGAACGGCCCGTCCTTTGTTAATTGATGATTCAGAATAATAAGGCCCTGAGCAACAATTGCCCAATTTTTGATTTTTTTTGCAAGAAACCCGGAATCGAGGCGTCTAAGGTTAAAATCCGCAAATTCATTTTGCCGAGGGAGAAGCGATTCACCAAACGTTACTACACCCGGGTGCTGCAAATCATGTAATCCATCAACAAAAGATGAGGTAATATCAAAATGAATCTATCATTTCGGGGGCATTTGCTCCCGCTCTTATTGCTGATCGCCATGCTCTCCGCCTGTTCGGAGAACGTCCAGAATTCGGACGGAACTTCAACAGAATTGTCGCTTGGCGAGTCGGTGACCACCCAGATTCTTCTGGATGATGTGCAACTCCTGAAGGACAGCGGGGTGGCAACGGATTCGGCCTATGGTATTTTTTCCATTGGCTGGAATCAGTTTATCCCGCCCGATCAGGACAGCGCCGCTTTGTCCGGCCATGCCTTTGCCTTTAGCGCCGATACCTTGCTGCCATTCCTTTCCCCGCGCTTTCATCGCCGGGGTGGCCTGGACATGGGCGATGTCTCCCTGGATTACGGCAGCGGCTCTATCGACCTGCTGAAGCGCGAAACCCGCGACGGCGGTTACACCTATTCGCTGTTCCAGCACTGTCGGGATACCGTGGATCTGGAACTGCCTTTTATCGGTGGCGCCACCTATACCTTTGGGGCAACCGGCAGCGATGAATTTTCCCCGCTGAGCGTTTCCCTGAACGCCCCGGACGCCTTGATGGGCTTTACCAGCCATGCCGATGAGGATTCGGTAAGCATTGCCGAAGACCTGGTGCTAACCTGGAGTGGCGGAAGCCCCACCGCAGATGTGGTGCTTCGCGTTATGGGCTTTGATGAAGGCCATGGCCGGCACGGTCGCCGCGGTGGCCGGCACGGACGGGGATTCGGGCACCATCCCGGAGAACGTCCCCTGCCGTATCAGCGCGCCGGATCGATTTTTGTGGTGCTGAGCGGCAATCCCGGAACCTACACCGTTCCCACCGATAGTCTGCAGGCCTTGGTGAGCGACGGGAATCCCGGGAGCGTGATGATCCACATTTCCCAGAATATTGAAAACGGGTTTACGCACGACGGAAAAACTTTCAATGCGGTAATTCGCAACGGAGACCGGGTGCGACTAAACCTGGCCGATTAACCCATAAAAAAAGCCGGGTCGCCCCAAAGGCACCCGGCTTTTTTACATTTCCTGGATACAGTCGCTGTTTCGTACCCTCGTCCGCGAGGCACGCCTCGCGGCTACCCTCTTACCCTCGCATCCTCGTCCGCCAGGTATGCTTCGCGGCTACCCGCTAAACCTGATAACCCAAAATCGGGGCCAGCCAGCGCTCCATCTCCGATTTGCTCATGCCCTTGCGCCGGGCGTAATCGATGAGCTGGTCCTCGCCGATTTTGCCCACCCCGAAATAACGCGCTTCCGGATTGGCGAAATAAAAGCCGGATACCGAAGCCGCCGGCATCATGGCGAAGGTTTCGGTTAGCTGAATTCGGGTGCTGGCGGTAGCCTGCAGCAAGTCGAAGAGGGTCTGCTTCCCGGTATGGTCGGGGCAGGCCGGATATCCCGGAGCGGGGCGAATGCCGCGATAAGATTCCCGGATCAACTCCTCGTTGCTGAGGGATTCTTCCCCGGCGTAGCCCCAGTGCAACTTGCGAACCTGCTCGTGCATCAGCTCCGCAAAGCCCTCCGCCAGACGATCCGCCAGGGCCTTGCACAGGATGGCGTTATAATCGTCCTGCTGGGCTTCAAATTGCTCCACCAGGGTATCCAACCCCAAACCGGTGGTTAGCGCAAAGCCGCCGAAATAGTCCTTGATGCCGCTTTCCCGCGGGGCGATAAAGTCCGCCAACGCCAGATTAGGCCGGTCGTCGGGACGCTGCATCTGCTGGCGCAGGGTATGGATTACCGTCCGGACGGTAGTGCGGTTCTCGTCAGTGTAAATTTCGATGTCATCCCCAACCGAATTGGCCGGGAAAAAGCCGATTACCGCCCGCGCTTCCAGAAGATTCTCCCGGACAATCCGGTCCAGCAACTGCTCGGCATCATCAAAAAGTTTAATGGCTTCATCCCCGTAAACCGGGTCCTTGAAAATATCCGGGTAGCTGCCTTTCATTTCCCAGGTCTGGAAAAAGGGGGTCCAGTCGATGCGCTCCCGGATATCCGCCAGGTTGTACTGGACGAATACGCGGCTGCCCAAAAAGGAGGGTTTGGTGATATCCGCCTTTTGCCAGTCCGGCTGCAGGCGATTGCGGCGGGCATCCCCGATTGGGGCGAGGGTGCGGGCGCCGTGTTTCTGGGAATGGGCTTCCCGCACCTGATCGTATTCCAATTTCAGGTTGGCGACGAAAGGCCCTTTGTTATCCTTGCTGAGCAGGCTGCTGACCACCGCCACACTCCGTGAGGCGTCCAGCACGTGCACCACCGGCTGATCGTAACCCGGATCGATTTTGACCGCGGTATGGGCCCGGGAGGTGGTGGCGCCCCCGATGATCAGCGGGATCCGGAAGCCCAGGCGCTGCATTTCTTTGGCGACATGCACCATCTCGTCCAGAGAAGGGGTGATCAGGCCGCTCAGGCCGATCACGTCGACCTTTTGAGCAATGGCCTCCTTGAGGATTTTGTCCGCGGAAACCATCACCCCCAAATCGATGATCTCATAACTATTACAGGCCAGAACCACCCCCACAATGTTTTTGCCGATGTCGTGGACGTCGCCTTTAACGGTGGCCAGGAGGATCTTGCCGTTGCTGCTGGTGTCCCCCGCGGCGGCTTTTTCAGCCTCCATGAACGGGGTGAGGTAGGCCACCGCTTTTTTCATGACCCGGGCGCTTTTGACCACCTGGGGCAGGAACATCTTGCCGGAGCCGAAAAGATCCCCGACCACGTTCATGCCGTCCATCAGCGGCCCTTCGATAACCGCCAGAGGGCTCCCCAGGGTTACCCGGGCCTCTTCGGTGTCGCCTTCAATATGCTCGACGATGCCCTTCACCAGGGCGTAGCTGAGCCGCTCCGCGACCGTCTTTTTGCGCCATTCGGCGTCTGCGGTTACCTCTTTTTTGCCGCTTCCCTTAACGCTTTCCGCCAGAGAGACCAGTTTTTCCGTGGCTTCCGGGTTCCGGTTGAGCAGGACATCTTCAACCGCGGTTAGCAAATCCCTCTGGATATCCTCGTATACGGTGATCTGGCCGGCGTTCACAATTCCCATATCCATGCCGGCGCGGATGGCGTGATAGAGAAAGGCGGAATGCATGGCTTCCCGCACCGGATCGTTGCCGCGGAAGGAAAAGGAGATATTGCTGACCCCACCGCTTACCAGCGCGCCGGTCAGGTGGCTTTTTATGAGTTTGGTGGCCTCGATAAAGTTGACCGCGTAATTGTTATGCTCCTCAATACCGGTCGCCACCGCAAAGATATTGGGATCGAAAATGATGTCCTGCGGCAGGAAGCCCACTTCCTCGGTGAGGATCCGGAAGGCCCGCTGGCAAATCTCGAATTTACGCTCCGTGGTATCCGCCTGACCCTGCTCGTCGAAGGCCATCACAATAACGGCGGCCCCGTAGCGGTGGGCCAGGGTGGCGTGTTCCAGGAACAGTTTTTCCCCTTCCTTCAGGCTGATGGAATTGACGATACATTTGCCCTGGGCATTGCGCAGGCCGGCCTCGATAACCGACCATTTGGAAGAATCGAGCATCAGCGGCAGGCGGGCGATATCCGGTTCGGAGCCGATCAGGCGCACAAAAGTTTCCATGGCTGCCTCGGAGTCCAGCATACCCTCGTCCATGTTGATATCCAGGACCTGGGCGCCGTTCTCCACCTGCTGGCGGGCCACTGCCAGGGCGCTTTCGTAGTCCCCCTCAACCACTAAACGGGCAAAACGTCGGGAACCGGTCACGTTGCAGCGTTCCCCGACGTTCACAAAATTGCTGTCCGGGCGCACCACCAGCGGTTCCATACCGCTAAAGCGCGGATAGGGGGGAAGCTCCGGCAGGGAGCGGGGTTTCTGGTCCCTCATGGTTTCGGCAATTGCTTTGGTGAAGGCCGGGGTGCTGCCGCAGCAGCTTCCCACCAGATTGAGAAAGCCGCTTTGGGCAAAATCTCTCAGGAGTTCGGCCATTTCCGCCGGGGTTTGGTCGTACTCCCCAAATTCGTTGGGAAGTCCGGCATTGGGGTAAGAGCTAACGTAAACCGGGGCGATCTCCGACAGCTCCTCGATGTAAGGCCGCATTTCAGCCGCCCCCAAAGCACAGTTGATCCCCACGCTCAGCAAATCCACATGGGATATGGAGATCAGGAAAGCCGCCAGGGTCTGGCCGGAAAGGGTTCTGCCGCTGGCGTCCACAATGGTAACGGAAGCCATTACCGGAACCCGTTTGCCGCTGTCCTGAAAATACTGATCGATGGCGAAGAAAGCGGCCTTGCTGTTGAGGGTGTCAAAAATGGTTTCCACCAGCAACACATCCACCCCGCCGTCCATCAAACCGCGAACCTGCTCGTAATACCCTTTGCGCAAATCATCGAAGGTGACGTTTCGGTAAGCCGGCTGGTTAACGTCCGGGGAGAGGGAGGCGGTGCGATTGGCCGGCCCCAGAGCGCCTGCCACGAAACGGGGATGGTCCGCCGTGCCGACCTTGTCGCAGGCTTCGCGGGCCAGCCGGGCCGAGGCCAGATTGATCTCATAAACAAGATCCGCCATGTCGTAATCGAGCATGGAGATCCCGTTGGCGTTAAACGTATTGGTTTCGATAATATCGGCCCCGGCCTCCAGATACTGCTCGTGAATTTCCCGGATAATGGCCGGTTGGGTGAGGCAGAGTAGATCGTTATTGCCCTTGAGGTCCCGGGGATAATCGGCAAACCGTTCGCCGCGGAAATCCCCCTCCTCAAGTTTGTATTTCTGGATCATCGTTCCCATAGCCCCATCAAGAATCATGATGCGTTGGGCCAGAATGTCGTGGAAGGGATGACCGGGGTAAAATCGCTTTTTCATGGTGCTTTCGCTCTCCTCGCGAGTGGGTCGGAATTACGGCAGGGACGCTTCCTGGCCCCCATCATCAGCTAATAAAATCCTTGTTAGAGACAAAAAGTACAAAAAAAATAAGGCTGAAGCCCTATTTTTTGCAAAAGTTGTCAGGAAATATTGGCGGAAAATGTGGTTGAGGCCTTTTGGGAAGCCAGTAGGCTTTCTTCCCATCCGGAATTGGCAAAAAAAAGCGGCCGAAGCCGCTTTTGGAAAAAATCGTAGAAAAATCAGTTTCCCAGGGGAACCGTGTAGCCGGCGCGAATCCCGATATATTGGGTGTTGATAAAAAAGAAAACCGCCGAAATATCCAGGTTTCCCGAGGTAAAACCACCGGCCGCTCCCAGATCAAATTCGGTGCTGCTGCCAACCCCACCGCTAAAATTGTTTACGAAAGGATTGTCCGAAGTAATCTTGGTATCCACACTCCACCTGTGGAAACCGGCCTCACCACCGACATGCCACTGGGGTCCGCTGGAAGGCTTTTGGATATAGTAACGAACACCAAAAAGAATGGGAATGGTGCTGACGGTGTATTCTGCTTTATAACCTGGAAATTCAGTACTTTCGCCGCCGAAGGTCATCCATCCCAGGGTTCCGGTAAAATCGATCACGTCGGAAAAGGAATAAACGAAAAGCCCGGTTACCCCGAAGCCAACGCTGCTACCGACATCTCCCAGATCCCCAAAGGGAAGTGCCAGATTGGCAGCCCCACCAATCCGCATCTCTCCCTGGGCAAAAGCCACTTGAGATAACGCCACACTAACAATCAAAATCAAGAACAACTTCTTCATAAATATCGCCTCCAGATGGTGAAACAATTGTTTGTTGGGGAAACCCGTGATGATAACACCCAAAGTGAAAACTTTTTACAAAGATTACAAGGAATTATTTCAGCAAGAGCATTCTGTTGGTCTTCAGATAGCTTTTATTGTCTATCGTGCGAACCGCCATCTGGTAGAAATAGGCCCCGGAAGCAGCGGGCGTTCCGTCTTGCTTAACCCCCTTCCAGGAAAACCGATGGTCCCCGGAGGAGACCCACCCCAGATCTTTCTCCCAGACTGCCTGCCCGAGGAGATCAAAAACCCGGAAGCTCACCCGGGAGCGGGTGGCGACCGTAAAAGGGATGGTCGTTTCCGGGTTGAAGGGGTTGGGAAAGTTTTGCGCCAGGGAAAATCCTTCCGGCAGGGCGCTTTCCCGCTGCCCAATCCCGTTAAGGCCGTCAAATCCCAGATCGTCCAGCAAAAAAGCCGACCCTACCCCCGGCAACCCAGTGATGTTGAAAATGACCAGATTGATGATGCAGGTATCGGGGATTCCCGGCGCGCCGTAGGCAATGGTCAGGCTGAGCGGCAAATAACCGCCGGTGGTAGGGCCTAAAAAGACCGATGCTCCGCCGAGAGCGGCCCCGTCCTTCATCATAAAAACCTCCACCAAAAAACTGTCCGCAGGGTTGACTCCCGTAAATTGATAATAGCCGGTCAGGGTCTGGTGCCTCTGGGTAACCGGAAATCCCAGGTCGGGGAAATTACCGGTGGAAGCACTGGGTGGAAAGGGGAATCCGCCTAAATCCAGGGTCTCGCCCCGCATCGCCAAATTGCCGCTGTAGCTGTCCGAGCTGGGGGTAATGGCGGGAAATCCCGGTATGTTGGTGGTATACCAGCCGTCCGGGGTGCTCCCGGACCAACCCTCGAACCCGGGATTGGGAATGGGGTTTTGGGCCGCCAGATTTAGAGTAAGGATCAACATCAAAATGGTGGAAAGCAGTAACCTTGTCGAAGACATAACATCCTCCTTGGTAATTATGCGAATGAGATTCGTTTTGCCCATAAATCTATTTTTAATGCCCGGCCTGGTAAATACCGGGATCGCGGTATTTTGCGGTTTTGAAAATTGAGCTTGGGGGGATATACTTTTGTCAGGCAATGGATTGTTCAAATTCGCTCCGGGGGCTAACGACTCATGATCCTTTCCAAATCAAATATTGCGGGTTTTCTATTCCTGCTGGGCTGCCAGATTTTTTTCCTTTACGGGGGAGAACTCCGGGGACGGATGCTTTCCCACCATTTCGATTATAAAACCTATCGGGGGCATCAGGAAAACTGGAGCACCACTCAGGATTCTCTCGGCCGGATTTACGTGGCCAACAATTCCGGGATCCTGATTTTTGACGGCGCCCGCTGGCAACTGGTCCGCAATCCCGCCAATGCCGCGGTTTTGTCTGTGGATTACGCCCCGGACGGGCGGGTTTACGCCGGGCTGGAGTCGGATTTCGGCTACCTGGAGTCCGATAGCCTGGGTTTTCCCCAATACGTTTCCCTTAAGGATCGCCTGCCGGATTCCCTGAGGACTTTCCAGCAGGTCTGGAAGGTGCATGCCCTGCCAAACGCGGTTTATTTTTTTACCGTGAAGCGGGTTTTCCGCTGGGACGGTAGCGAACTCTCCCTCTTCCACAACTATTCTATCAGTGCCCTTTCCAATAAAGTGGGGAATCGGATTTTCTTCGGGGACTATGGGCAGGGTATTATGGTGGTGGGGGAGGACAGCCTGTACCGCCTGCCCGGATGCGAGGATTTTCTAAGGGAAGAGAACTTTGTGGTTACCGGAGGCGGCAAGCCGGAAGAACTCCTCCTGATAACCCGGGGGCGCGGCATTTTCCGGTATCATCAGGGACAATTTTCGACCTTTCCAACCCCTGTGGGGGAGCGACTGCGAAAAGCCGCGGTGTATTGCGGGACAACCATGCCGGATGGACGCCTGCTTTTGGGGACCATTCGCGATGGTCTCTTGGTGCTGGATCAAAACGGGGCGTTGCTCTATCACGTCAACAAGGATGAAGGCCTGAAGGAAAACACGGTTGTCCATGCCTTTGTCGATGCTCAAAACGGCATTTGGCTCGCGGAGGTCAATGGCATTACCCGTCTGGAGCCGGATGCCGGAATGGGTACTTTTGGCGAAGCGGAAGGTTTGAAGGGCAACGTGCTTTCCCTTCTGGGCAGCTCCGGGGGGATT
Source organism: Calditrichota bacterium (assembly GCA_020434205.1). Taxonomy (GTDB): domain Bacteria; phylum Calditrichota; class Calditrichia; order RBG-13-44-9; family J075; genus JAGRBF01. The sequence continues at coordinate 26,296 of JAGRBF010000062.1, forward strand.
TATGCCGGAACCCACGAAGGTCTTTTCAGGCTGAAGGAAGGGCCACCCGGAAAACGCGGTGAGTTTGATACGGTTTCCGGTATCCGCTCCTTTACCCACGCCTTAAGCGAGCAGGATGGCCAGATCCTGGCCGGCACGGACCGCGGGGTTTTTATTGTTGAGGGAAACCAGGCCCGCTTTATCGATGTCGCCTGGCCGCGGGTGTACGGATTTCACCGGGGGAAAGCGCACCCGGAGCAGATCTATGTGGCCTTGTTGAATGGCCTCAGCATCATGCGCAAAAATGCCTCCGGGGCGTGGGATCACCATCGCCGGGTTCAGGGGATTGAAAGGGAAATCCGCGCCATCGGCGGGGACCGGGACGATCGGCTTTGGCTGGCCCCGGCCGGGGGAGGCCTGCTGCGGGTTTCCGTGCGGTATCCCGACAACCCCTCAGAATTGCTAACCGCCGCCATCGATACCTTTGGCCAGGCCCACAACCTGCCCGGGGGAGAGGTTTCCATCGCGGAAATAAATGGGGAAAACCTCTTTATTACCGGCAATGCCATTTTGATTTTTGATGAAGATCGGCAACAATTTGCGCCGCATCCCCTAATGGAAGGAGCCTACCGGGGGAAGGGCCATCAGTTAACCGCCATCCAAAACAACGGCGATCAGCTCTGGATCGCCGGCCAGGAGCGGGACGAGCCGTTTCTGGACCTGATTAACCTCGCCGATCCCGCAAAAAAAGTGCGTTTCCAAAGGTTGCGGGATCTGGGTCTTATCTCCGCTGTGTGGGCGGAAGCGAATTTTCTTTTGTTGGGGGCCGCGGAAGGCATTGTTCTGCTGTATCCCGATCGGGTGTTCAAACCGGCGGACGCCTTTGCCGTGGTTCTGCACCAGGTCCGCATCAACGATGGCGAAAAGGTGCGGGGCATCGGCTGGGGGCCGCCTTCGGCCGGGCTGAGCCTCCATTTCCACCAAAACCGCCTCCGATTCGAATTCAGCGCCACCAGCTACGACGATGCGCAGGCCAATCTGTTTCAGACCCGCCTGGAGGGATTGGATGAGGACTGGTCTGCCTGGTCTCCGGAAATTCGCAAGGATTTCACCAGTCTCCCCGAGGGAAACTACAACTTCCGGGTTCGCTCCCGCAATGCCCATGGCACGGTTAGCAAAGCAACGGGCTTCGCTTTTAACGTATTGCCGCCCTGGTATCGGACCGCCTGGGCTTATGGTTTTTACCTGCTGCTCGGCGGGGGAATGCTGGGTTTATTGGTGCAACTGAGGGTAAACTCGGTGCGCCGGAAAGCGGAAGAAACGCTGGCCAGGGAGCGCGACCGGGCTGAACTGCAGGAGGCAACCCTGCGGGCCGAGGCCGCGGAAGCGCAGAAAGAGGTGGAAAAAGAGATAATGCGCAGCAGAATTGCCAGCGACCTCCACGACGAAATCGGCAGCAATCTGAGCAGCATTTCCCTGTTGAGCCAATTGTTGATGAAACGGGAGGACCTCACCGCCAAAGAGCGGGAGCGCTTAAACCACATTGCCTCGGTTGCCCGGGAAACCGCCCACGCCATGCGCGACATCGTCTGGTTTGTCAATCCCGCCAACGATTCCTTAAGTCGCCTGTGGGCCCGTATGCGGGAAACCGCCAATCTGATGCTGGAGCCTTATGAGTTCGTTTTCGAGGCCCCGGAAACCGCGGTGAATATCCCGCAGGATCTCAATTTTAAACGAAATCTATACCTCATTTTCAAAGAAGCCCTCCAAAATATTGTCCGCCATGCCGACCCCAAAAAGGTGGAAATCCGCATTGGGGAAACTTCCGGCGGGTTTTTTATGGAAATTGTTGATGACGGTCGGGGATTTAACCCTCAAACGGCGCCTGCCGGTAACGGTCTGGGTAACTTTGCCCGCCGGGCCCGGGACATGGGCGCCGAATTGGAAGTTGCTTCACAGCCGGGCAAAGGCACCCGGGTATTCCTGCATCAAAAATACCGCGATTCCGGTATGGATTCCTGAGCCCAATCAAACGACCTTGTTTCTAAAACGGGAAAAATATGCCAGACCCCCATTCCGATAAAATCCCGGTTATGCTGGTAGAGGATGACGATGTCTTCCGCGAAGCCCTGCAGGAGATGATCAACTGCAGCGAGGGTTTTGTCTGCCAGTATGCCTGGGAAAACGCCGAAGATTGCCTGGCCTTTCTGCAAAAGGGCGATGCCCCGGCTCTTATTCTTCTGGATATAGACTTACCCGGGATGGACGGTATATCGGCCATCACCCATATCCGGATGTTGACCCCGGCCACCCAGGTGGTGATGCTGACGGTTTTTGACGATGACGACAAGGTGTTTAACGCCATCTGCCAGGGAGCGGTGGGATATCTGTTGAAATCGGTGGAGATGGGAGAGCTTCAGGCCAATTTGAAAGCGGTGATTGCCGGAGGAGCGGCGATGAGCCCGCACGTGGCCGCTAAAGTGTTAACCATGTTTACCCGCTACGCCCAACCCCGCGAGGAATACGGTCTGACCGGTCGGGAGAAGGAGGTGCTGTTGCATCTGGTTAACGGACTCAGCAAAAAGCACATTGCCGATCAATTGAACATCAGCTTTTATACCGTGGACACCCACCTCAAGAATATCTACAGCAAATTGCGGGTCCATTCCCAGGTGGATGTGGTTGCCAAGGCTATCCGGGAAAGGCTTATCTAAAGGTCCGCCAGGGCCTCAACCGCCAGCCTTCCGCTCAGGACCGCACTTTCGATGGTAGCCGGCAGGCCGGTATGGACCCAATCTCCCGCCAGAAAAAAACCTCGCAGCGGGGTTTTAACCCCGGGGCGCAGCCGGTTTGTCGCCGGCGTCTGTAAAATAGTGGCCCGCTTCTCGGCTATCAGTTTAAATCCCGCCAGCATCGGGGTGAGGTTCAGCCCATAAAAGCGGCGTATTTCCCGGACAACCATATTCAGGATGGATTCCCGACTCTGTCCCAGGAATTCCCGGGCGTCGCTGATAACCCCGGCATAGAGATTGGCTGTCTCCCCGGAAGATTCAAACAACCACTGCAGCGGCGAAGCAACCAGGGCGGCGGGAAAAGGGCCGGGTAAGGGGGCACTGAGTTTCAGGTATATCGTGAGGATCGGGGAATCGCGCAGCTGGTCGAGGTTCAGGGAAACGGCACCGGCAACAGGACTTTCTCCAAGAACGGCGGCCAGGGCGTGATGGGGGAGGGTGGAGATCACGGCGTCACCGAAAATTTCTTCACCCGAGCGGGTTTTTATCCCCTTTACCTGTCCCGAATCGCCAATCAGGGCTTTGGCCGCGGTGCTCAGGCGAATAATGGCATTTTTCTCTGCGAGAAATGCGGTTGCGGGATCCCCGAATAAACCGCTTAAACCGGCAGCCGGGATGCCCAGGCCGCTGCGGGAATGGGCGCTTAAAAAGGCTTGTTGCAATACCGTAAAAAGTAACTCGGCACTGGCCTGGTGAAGGGGCGTGTTTAAGGTGGCCAGGGTCAGCGGTTCCCAGAGGAGATTCTGCAGAAAAGGTGCGTTACCGGCTTGCGCCAGCCATTGGGATACCGTCAGATCCCGGAGATCTTCCCCACGGGAAAATGGGAGTTTTTTGCCGAAGTGCCACAAAAAACGCCGGTCCGGGCGGGTGAGGGGGGCCTTGAGCAACAGGGGAAGGAGGAAATGAAGGGGAGCCGGGAGGGGCATGCTTTTCATGCGGAAAGTGCGCTGCCCTTCGAAACGATAGAGAATATCCAGGCCGCGCTGCCAGCGAATCAGATCCGTGGCGTTCAGGGTTTTTAGCAGGGAAAGGGTTTCGTTGTAGCTGGCGGAAAGGGCGTGCTGTCCATTGTCCAGAATGCAGCCCAGGCTTTTGTCGAAGAAGGAGCGAGCCCGGCCTCCCAGGTGGGGGGTACGCTCCAGAACAACGGGTTGCCATCCTCGTTGAACCGCCTGGACCGCGGCGGAAATGCCGGCCACACCGCCCCCGAGAATTACCACCCGTTTGGCCATGTTGCTTATCCGAGGAGTTTGATGCCGGAAAAGGTTTTGGCGGTAATCCAGATTTTGGAGGCCTTGGAAACCCGCACCGGCTCGCTGAGCACATCGTAGTGCCGTTCCTGCATTTTTTCATACAGCCGGTAGTAGATATTCTTCATGATTTCCGCCACCAGCATGTTGCGCCGTTCGGATTCCGGCAGGCAGGCTTCGGCCTGATCGTAATAATGCTGGGCCCTTTCCGCCTGGAAGATCATCAACTGTTCGAAACGATCGCTGAATTGATGGGCCTCCAGCTCGGCCCGGGTAACCCCGAAGCGATCCAGCTCTTCCTTGGGAAGGTAAACCCGGCCGATATCGGCATCGTGGGCCACATCGCGCATGATGTTGGTGAGCTGCAGGGCAATGCCGAGGTTTTCCGCGTAGTCCTTGATAACCGGATCGCGGTATCCGAAGATCTGAATGCACATCAGTCCTACAATGGAAGCCACCCGGTAGCAATACACCTTCAGGTCGTCGAAGGACCGGTAATTGATATCGTGCAGGTCCATGCGAACCCCGGCGATCAATTCCAGAAAGTGTTCCACCGGAATTTTGAAATGTTCGGCCACCTGCTTAAGGCTCTCAAAATAATTGCCCACCTTCTGGTAAAAGCAGTGTTTGAGTTCCCTTTCCCAGCGGTTCAGGGTGGAAATACGGCTTTCCAGTGGTCCCATATCGTCGGCGATATCGTCGGTTTGCCGGCAAAAAGCATACAAGGTATAAATGGCCTGCCGTTTTTCCTTGGGCAGCAGAAAAAAGGAATACAGAAAGCTGCTTTTGCTCTGCAGGGTTAACTGATGGTCCAGGGTCAGGGTGTCATTCATTTTAAGTCCCTTTAGGTTGGGATGGGACCGGCAATAATTTTGAGCCAGTCTTTTTTCCCCAGTTTGGGGCGTTCTGCCAGTACGTTAAAATCCAGCGCTTCAATTTTATCCAGAATAGCCAGCCCCCCGCGGATGGTGAGGGCCAGTTCCCAGCGCAGCCGCAGGGAAAGGCCCTTTAACAGGGGAGTCCCCAGGCGGAACTTCTCCCGGGTGCGGGCGACCAGAACCTGCATCATTAAACGGAAATCCCCGGAAATGGTTCGCCCGGAAAACTCGCTCTCTTCAACCTGGTATCGACGTAACAAATTCTGGGGAATATAAATGCGATTTTTTGCAATATCCACTTTTACATCCTGCCAGAAGTTGGTCCATTGCAGGGCGGTACAAATGTGGTCGGAAAAAACAAAACGTTGTTCGTCCTGATAGCCGTGCAGGAGCAGAATAAGCCTTCCCACCGGGTTTGCCGAGCAGCGGCAATAACTCTCCAGATCGGCCAGATCCGCATAACGGTTTTGGTGGAGGTCCCGCTCGAAGGCATCCAGGAGGTCGTCAAAAAGCGAAACGGGCAGTTGGCATTCCCGGATGGTGTTGGCCAGCGCCAGAAAGATGGGATTCTCAGACGGCTGGTTCAGGCAGGCGTGCAGGGCGGTTCGCCAATTGCGCAACGCATTGAGGTCGGCGGATTCGTCCGCCAAATCGTCGGCGTGGCGAGCAAAGGCGTAAATGGGATAAATATGATGGCGGACCCGGCGCGGCAGGAGTACGGAAGCTACGGGAAAATTCTCGTAGTGTGCGGTGGTCAGAGCTTTACAGTGCTGATAAGCTTCTGAGAGTTCCGGGTGATGCATGTAATTTAAAGACCGTCAGCGGTTTGTGAGACACGCGCTAAACTATCAGAAAATTGCAAGGATAGCAAGAAATTTTGCGCGGAAAAGTGCGGCTGGATTCTCCGGAAGCGGCCTTCGGATAAACAAAGTATCGGAGCAAGCAGTATTGCGGTAATAAACAATAAAAACGCAAATAATGGATAAATATCACTATAAAAGAATATAAATGACGTAAATATCCAGCCGTATTGAATGCCTTTTGTGACCGGACCGGCATTTCCCGAACGGATAAAAATGAAGCCTAATGTTGGCACAGCCGCATCCGATACATCTGGTAGAGGAATGTGATTTATTTCTGAGGATATTCCGAAAATTTGGCAGTTGTTTTTCCGCGTCGGGCAACGGGGAAAAACTTCGGAAGGTATAAGGGCACTATAAATTTTTGAGGTTCCATCTTGAAAGGCGCAGCCGAATCTCGTCATCTGGTTCAAAAATCTGTTTTTGCAGGCTTCTTTGGCTTAATTGCCATTGGTTTTATCAGCTGGTCGGTTCATTCCGTATCGGTGTTCCACACCCAGTTTTCCAGTGCGGCGGTGGTCGCCGGAGAAATGGGGGCCCTGATGCAAAAAGCCGCCGCTCACCTGAATTTGCTGAAGGACCCTACCTCACGGGATAATTTTGAGGAACACCTGCGCTCTCTGCGAAGCCTGGCCTACACCATTTCCCTGAAGCACAAAAGCCTCTTCCAGGGAAATCCCCGTCTGGATCTGGAAGAAACGGTAGCGGGGGACATCAAGGCCATTTACCGGCAATCTCCCGGGAGTCCCGCGGAGCAGGTCCAGACCTTCCTGGCCAACAGTCGTTTTCTGAGCGGCTTGCAGCCGCGCGATATGCTGATCCATGAGGAGCAACTGGCCGCCCTTCAGAACCAGGTCCGCAACGGCCTTATCTTTGTGGTCACGGACCTCATCCACAGCTATCGCATGGAGCGGGATGAGCGGGTAATCCGCACCACCATCGTTTTGGCCACGTCCTTGCTGTTGCTGCTGGTGGGGGGGAGTCTCCTTTACGTGATGATCTTTTCCCCCCAAACTCTGGAAAAGCGCTTTGTTCCCGCCATGGTTCCCGATTACCAGCGTCATCGGGATTTTAAGCCGGACGTCAGCATTGCCCCGGTTTTGAACGGCCTGTCCCATTTTTCTCTGGACGAGCCTGTTTCCCAGGAATCGGAAAATGCTACCCCGGTTTACCGCAGCAAGTTCTGATTTACTGCTCCCTTTCATTTTAATCCACCCGGAGAAGCCCAAGGTCCTTCAGGCGCTTCTCCAGCATCTCCCCAAGCCGGGCATCCTCCAGCTCCGTTAAACAACTCCCCGCAGCAAATCCGTTTTTGTCGGAATGGGAACAGCTTTGTACGGATTGGGTGAGTACCCACTCTTGCTGATGGTAGGGACCCCAGCGGCTGGGGGCATAAGGTGCGATTGGGCAATAGAAGCCCAAAACGGGAACCCCGAAGGCATTGGCAATATGGAAGGGTCCGGTGCTGCTGGCCATAAACAGGGATGCCCCGGCAATTACGCTCATCAGCTCCGGCAAGTCTAACTCCCCACAAAGATTCCGCACCCGCTCTCCCTCGAAATCTCCAATAATCTCGTCGCCGAGCTCTCTTTCCGCGGCACTCCCGGTCACAAGAATCCGGCACTCCGTTTGTTGCAGAATACCTTTCAGCAGAAAACGATACTGGGTTGGGGTCAGGTTGGGTGCCGATCCGCCACTCCCGGGATGCACAATCACATAGGGCGTTGAAATGTCCCGGTTGCGCAGCCATTGTTCCCGCCAGGAAACCAGATTCGCCGCCAGATTAAAGTCGAAACGCACCTCCGGCAAGGTCTCCCCAATAAGCGGTTTCAGGAAGGAAAGGTTATAGTCGGTTTCGTGGCGGGCCCCATCGCGACGGTGCTCGAAAATCCTGCGGTTCAGGAATAAAGAATACCAGCGATAGCCGATCCCAACCCGGTTGGGTATCCCGGAAAACCACAGGACCGCAGCAATGGCAGGGCGGGGACGGCTCATTATGGCCCAGTCGAAATTCTGGTCGCGAAGTTCCTGCGCCAACCGCAGGTGTCCGGCAATGCCGCGATGGCGACCCTCGGGATCGTAGGTTAGAATATGGTCAATATGACGATGCTGCGCCACCAGGGGCCGGGTGTAGTCCCTTACTAAAAAGGTTATCCGGCAATCCGGGAAATGCGCCTTGAGCGCCGTGGCCGCCGGGGTGGTTAAAACCACGTCCCCGATTCGGTCGGTTCTGCAGATCAGGATATTGCCGGGGCTTTGGGTCGGATTGGGCATGAGATTAATGATTGCTTGTGCAGGGTAACTTTCTTATTCAATTTAGGACGCGCCGGTTGCCCGGATGCGCCAGGGGATGCCCCGACTAACCGCCGTGGGTTTTAACCCGCGTACATTTAAAGGCCCGATGGCCGGAACAAGGCAAAATATGCCCGGTATCAGCGGGGTGATCATCACCCTCAACGAAGAAAAAAACATTGCCCGCTGTATCCGCTCCCTGGAAGGGGTTTGCGACGAAATTATCGTTTTGGATTCCGGCAGCGTGGACAAAACCTCAGCCATTGCTGCTGAGCTGGGGGCGGTGGTTCTGGAACGCCCCTGGGCCGGGTATGCCGCCACCAAGAATTTCGCCAACGCTCAGGCCAGGTTCGATTACATCCTTTCCATAGACGCCGACGAGGCCCTCTCCGAGGAATTGCGCGCCAATATCCTGGCTGCCCGGGAGGCGCTGCAGGGCGCCTACCGTTTCAATCGCCTCACCAATTACTGCGGGCACTGGATTCGCTATTCCGGCTGGTATCCCGACCCCAAAACCCGTTTGTTTCCCAAAAGCGGGGCCCGTTGGGTCGGGGATTTCGTTCACGAATCCCTGCAGGTGGATCCTGAGCTGCCCATCCGCCATCTCCGGGGCGATCTGTGGCATTACTCCTTTGTTTCACTATCCGATCATCTCCGCCGGGTAGACACCTATTCGGATTTGGCGGCGCGAGAAATGTTAAAGGCTGGCAAACCGGTATCCCTCGCCAAACTGTTGCTAAGCCCCTTCCTCAAATTCTTCAAATCGTTTTTCCTGAAACAGGGATTCCGGGACGGCTTTCCGGGTTTCAGCATCGCGGTGATATCCGCCTTCGATGTTTTTATCCGCTATGCCAAGGTTCGTATGGGCGGTCCATCATAACAAGGTCTCCCCGCGCCGCAACAGCATGGCGTAAACTTCCAGGGTCTTTTCCACCAGAGTGCTGTAGCTGAAACGTTCTTCGGCATAACGCCGCGCTTCGCGGCCCATGTGGAGGCGCACCTCGGGGTTGAAGCACAGCAATTCCAGGCGCCTGGCCAGGGTCTGATGATCGCTGTTGCCCACCACAAACCCGTTGATGCCGTCGTCCACCATTTCCGGCAGCACGTTAACGTCCGTTACCACCACCGGCTTGCCCATCGCCATATATTCCGCGGCCACCCGGCAAATTACCTCCGAACCGCGGGAGGTGACCACCCCGATATCCAGGGCGGCGATCAGCTCTCTGGCGCTCCATTCCGGGGTGCGTTCCATAAAATGGCAGCGCTCCTCGATCCCCAGACCCAGCGCCTGTTCCCGAAGGGTATCCATTTGAATATTGCAGGATTCCCCGGCTATCAGGAAGCGGGCATTCGGGACTTTGGCTGCCAGGATGGCGGCGGCCTTCAGAAACATATCGTGATTTTTGACGGGATCCAATCTGGCAACAATGCCGATCAGAATGTCCGATTCCGGAATTTCCAGATGCTGTCGCAGGCGGGAGCTCTGCGGGTCTGCCTGAAACTGATCGGTATTCAATGCCCCGTAAATAATGGCGCTGTTGTCCTGAAAAATGGGCCAAACCGACTGGTAACGGTCGAAACTGCTTTTGCTGGTAAAAATGAAAAAATCGGTTTTTTCGTGAAGCAGGCGATTAAAACGCTGATCCTTCGGTGGGCGAACATCGCTGATGGTGCGAATCAGGGGAATTTGCCTTTTGCTGCGCTGCCGGGCCAGGTAGGCGAAGATGTGGTCCTCGGGACGATGGGCATTCACGAGCGAAATGGTCGGATTCTGGATGAAACGGGTTAGGCGGGCCAGGCTTTGCACCATGGTAACCGGATTGAGGGATTCCAGGTTAATAATGTCGAACAGGGGTAAATCGTAACGGCGGCGCGCTTTTACCAGGGGTGGGCTATCCCCTCTGCCGCCGGCATAGCTGCGGAAACCACTCTGGGTGAGGGCGTCGCACAAGCTGATCGCGTAGTAGGCACTGGCATTCCACCATCGCACGGAAACCAGTTGCAGGGTCTGAATTCGGTTGAGATCCATGAGAGCCCAATATAGCCTGAGTCTGGGTAGGGGACAAGGTCAACTTCTCCCCGGATTACGATCTATTCTAGGAGCTTTTGCAACACCGGCCCAAGGGACGTCCAGACGTTTTTCGCTACGATCTCATGGCCCCGGACGGTGGGGTGGATCCCGTCGGCCAGGTTGAGGTCGGGATGTCCGGCGACCCCTTCCAGCAAAAAGGGGATCAGTTCCGTTTCCAATTCCCCGGCGATTTCGCCATACAGGGATTTGAATTGCGCGGCATAAATTTCACCGAGATTGGGGGGCACCTGCATGCCGGCCAGCACCACTTTCACGTTGGGATTTTTTTTGCGGACCTTCCCGATAATCGCGCGCAGGTTGGCATCGGTAGTTTCCAGGTCGGTGCCGCGCAGCCCGTCGTTGGCCCCCAACTCCAGCACCAGCACCGAAACCGGGGCCCGCAGCAGCCAGTCTATCCGGCGCAAGCCTCCCGCGGTTGTTTCGCCGCTCAACCCGGCATTTATCACCTCAAACGGCCATTCCAGGGAGTCGATTCGGGTTTGGATTAATGCCGGAAAGGCCAGATCTTTATCGATGCCGTAACCGGCGGTCAGACTGTTACCCAAAAACAGAATGCGGGGGCGGGCATTGGTTTCGGCCGATTTCTCCTGGGCCAGCAGGAAGGTTGAGAATAAACCCAGTATCAAAAACAGGCCAATTTTTCGGGCATTAAATACCATTTTTGCAGACTTTCGGATTATTGTGAAACAAAGCGGATGGTGCCGCATGTAAATCTGGGCGGAAGAATATACAGATGCAATCATTTTCACCAAAACGGAAACGGAACACATGAACGACCCACAGCCTATGCTTTCGGTCTCCGGACTGAGCAAAACCTATCGCAGTGGAGAGCGCGACCTCACGGTTCTCCACGATGTTACTTTTGATATTGCCGAAGGTTCAACCGCTGCAATTGTCGGTCCATCGGGCTCTGGGAAAACCACCCTTTTGGGTCTTTGTGCCGGACTGGACCTGCCCAGCAGCGGCACGGTGAGACTCGATGGGGCGGACCTGGGCAGACTTTCCGAAGATGAACGGGCCCTGGTGCGCAACCGCCTGGTCGGTTTTGTTTTTCAAAGCTTTCAGCTGATCCCCACCTTAACGGCTCTGGAGAATGTGATGGTCCCGGCCGAACTGCAGGGTCGAAGCGACGTCCGGAACCGGGCCCGCGACCTCCTGGAAACCGTTGGGCTGGGGGAGCGAATGGGGCATTATCCTGTTCAGCTTTCCGGCGGAGAGCAGCAGCGGGTGGCCCTGGCGCGAGCCTTTATCAATTCCCCCAAGATCCTCTTTGCCGACGAACCGACCGGTAATCTGGACGCAGACACCGGCGCCAGCATTTCCGATCTGATCTTTGAGCTGAACCGGGAAGCGGGAACCACCCTGGTGCTGGTTACTCACGACCAGGTCCTGGCCGCTCAAACTCAGCGGATTCTGAGAATGCGAGGCGGCCAAATTGTACAGGATGTTTATAGCGAAAGTTCGCTGAATCGATAAATTCGCAAAACACAGACTTAGAGATTACCAATGACCTTCTTTCATTCCTGGCTGTGGAAAATGGCCTGGCGGGATAGCCGGGCCCATTTGAAAAGGCTTTTCCTTTTTGTCGCTTCAATTATTCTCGGGGTGGCCGCCATGGTGGCCATCGGCGGATTCGGCGACAACCTGGAAAGCGCCATTAACGATCAGGCTAAAACGCTGCTGGGGGCGGATCTGGCCTTTCGAAGCCAGAGTCCCTTTCCGGAGAAAATCGAGGCACTTGCCGATTCTATCGGCGGGGAACAGGCCCGGGAAATCGACTTTTCCTCGATGGCCTTTTTCCCGGCCCAAAACGCCACCCGCCTGGTGCGCATCCGCACCCTGGAAGGCCGTTTCCCTTTTTACGGAAAACTGGAAAGCCAACCGGCCGGCGCCGATGGCTTTTTGCGCCAACATAGCGGCGGGGCGCTGGTAGATCAGAACCTGATGCTCCAATATGGGCTGGCATTGGGAGATACGGTCCGCCTGGGCAGTGCCGCCTTTGAGATTAAGGGCGAGTTGAAAAAAATCCCCGGACAGGCCGAGGCCGGTTCCGCTATCGCCCCCACCATCTATATCGCCGCAAGGGATCTGGGCAACACCGGACTGATCCGCTTTGGCAGCCGTGCCGTTTATCGCCTTTATTTTCGCCTCGCCGAGAGCCAGGATCCCGAAAAGATCCGGGAGGAGCTGGACCCGCAATTGCGGGCAGAGCGAATCCGCGCCAGCACCGTGGAAAGCCAGAAGGAAAGCCTCGGGCAGGCCATGGGTAATCTGTATCGATTTCTCAATCTGGTGGCCTTTATCGCCCTCCTTTTGGGGGGGATCGGGGTTGGCAGCGCCATTCACGTTTACATCAAACAAAAGCTGAACACTATCGCGGTTCTGCGCTGCGTGGGGGCGACCATTCGCCAGACTTTCCTGATTTATCTGATCCAGACTTTTGCGATGGGCGTTGCCGGGGCACTCGCCGGAATTGCCCTGGGGTTGATGATCCAGCAGTTTATTCCCGCGGTTGTGGGGGATTTTCTGGTAGTCGATCTGGAGATGTTCATTTCCCCCGCGGCCGTATTGCAGGGGGCGGGCATGGGATTGGTCCTGACCCTGCTCTTCGCCCTGCTTCCCTTGCTCGGGATTCGCCGGGTTTCCCCATTGCTGGCCATCCGGGCTTCCTTCGCGGAAAATAGCGACCGGGATCCGCTGCGCTTGGGGGTGATAGGGCTGATCGCCGCTGCGGTTGTTGCCTTCGCCATCCTCCAAACCCAAAGCGTAGCGGTTGGGCTGGGGTTTGCCCTGGGGCTGGCCGGTGCCCTGGCCCTCCTAACCGGCGCTGCCAATCTTCTGATGTGGGGTGTTAAACGATTTTTTCCGGGGCGCCTTGGCTACCTTTTCCGCCAGAGTCTGGCCAACTTGTATCGCCCCAACAATCAGACCCTTGTTCTGATGCTGTCGCTGGGCCTGGGAACCTTTCTGATCGCAACGCTTTATGTCGCTCAGGAAGGTTTGTTAAATCAGGTCGCCCTGACCGGCAGCGGCAACCAGCCCAATCTCATTTTGTTCGACATTCAGACCGACCAAAACACCGCGGTTCGCGAAATGGTGGAAGAGCATCAGATGCCGGTCCTGCAGAATGTTCCCATTGTTACGGCCCGCTTATCCCGCATTAAAGATCGCAGTGTTACCGAGATGCTGGCGGACAGCAGCCAAAGCCCGGGGCGTTGGGCGCTGAACCGGGAATTCCGGCTGACCTACCGGGACACCTTAATCGAAACGGAAAAACTGGTGGCCGGCACCTGGGTTCCCGAGGTTGCCGCCGATCAGGACACCATTCCCGTTTCCATCGAGGATGGCCTGGCAGAAGATCTGGGGATTGCGGTCGGGGATTTTCTGGAGATCGACGTTCAGGGAGTGGCTATGCCGGCCCGGATCGCCTCCATCCGGGACGTGGACTGGCAGCGGGTCCAGACCAACTTTCTGATCGTTTTCCCGCGCGGTGTTCTGGAATACGCACCCCAGTTTATGGTGGTGGTTACCCGGGCGCCTTCTCGTGAAGTTTCCGCAACCCTGCAGCGCGACCTTGTGCAGCGTTTTCCCAACGTGGCCGCAGTGGATCTGGCTCTGATCCTGCGAACGGTGGAGGGCATTCTGGATCGCATTTCCGCTGTTATTCGCTTTATGGCTTTTTTCAGCATTCTGACCGGGTTGGTGGTTCTGGCTTCGGCGGTGATCACCTCGCGTTATCAGCGGGTTCAGGAAAGTGTGCTTCTGCGAACCCTCGGCGCGACAAAGTCCCAAATTCGGATTATCATGCTTCTGGAATACGTTTACCTGGGAAGCCTGGCCGCCGCCACCGGGGTGTTATTGTCCCTGGCTTCCGGATGGGCTCTGGCGGCCTGGGTATTCAACATTGCTTATCATCCACCTCTGGTGGCGGTCGGCGCCTTTACCGGCGGGGTTATTCTGTTAACCACCGTTCTGGGAATGCTGAACAGCCGGGGTATTGCCACCCGTCCGCCTCTGGAAATATTGAGATCGGAGGCCTAGTGAACCGCTGGAGATTAGAGAATTATCGGGCCGTTGTTACCGGGGCCAGCAAAGGTATCGGAGCGGCGGTGGCCCGGGAGCTTCTGGAGCTGGGTGCAACGGTATTGCTGGTTGCCCGCAGCGAGGACGGTCTGAGGAACTGCATCGGGGAGCTGCAACAAGCCGGGTTGGATAAAGTCGAAATGCTGGCTGCGGATGTATCCGGAGAAGATGGGATCGAGCAGGTTATCGACTGGATCGGCCGGGAGTGGGGGAGCCTGGATATCCTCGTCAATAATGTCGGCACCAACATCCGGAAAGCGCTAACGGCTTATACTTCCGCTGAAATTGATCAAATTTTGCACACTAATCTCTATTCCGCCGTCAACATGTGCCGCAAGGGGTACCCATTGCTGACCCGGGGAACAGGAAAAGCCGTGGTCAACATCTCCTCGGTTGCCGGGCTAACCCACCTGCGTACCGGGGCGCCCTACGCCATGACCAAAGCGGCTATGAATCAGCTCACCCGCAACCTGGCCGTCGAGTGGGCCGGGGCTGGAATCCGGGTCAATGCCATTGCCCCCTGGTACATCCGCACCCCGCTTGCAGAAACGGTTCTGCGCGATAAGGCCTATTTGGAGAGCGTTTTGGCACGCACCCCGATGGGACGGGTCGGGGAACCGCGGGAAGTGGCTGCCGCAACCGCTTTTCTGTGCCTGCCGGCGGCCGGCTACATCACCGGCCAGTGCCTGGCGGTAGACGGCGGATTTACCATTTACGGATTTTAAAGGTGCTTTTCAGCGGATTTGGCACGCCAGTTGTAGTAAGTTTTTGCAGATGACACACACCGCGACTACAAAAACCGTTATGACTGGCAATGGAGGCCCAACATGTATTTGAACACACGGAATCAGGAAGATGTGATTTACGTATCGGTATCCGGCAACGCTTTCGACAGTGACCATCAGGAACTCATCGAACAAATGAAAAGACTTCTCGACAGCGAATTCGAGGAAATGGTTTTCCAACTGGCCAACGTTCCGGTTGCCACCAAACAAACCATCGGCAAACACCTGATGATCTACCGCAATACCGCCGAAAACGGCAAACTGGTAGAGATCAAGGGAATCCACGATGGCAACCTGGTCCTGGGTAAATCCCGCAATCCTTTCCTCAACGGCAGCATCGCCAGAAACTAGGCGAGGCCCTCAAATAGCCCATCAAAGTCGGTAACTTTGTTACCAGAGGCTGTTCCAAAAGAACTTGGGACAGCCTTTTCTTTTTTATAACTGACGTTACGCGCCGGAAGAGATTTGCGGCCCCATTAACCGCGAAATCACGAAATCACGAAATCACGAAATCACGAAAACTGAAACCGAACGGTTCTGGCCCTGCACCAGAAAATCTGCTCGTCGTGCGGTTATCCGCAGACCAACATGGATAGCTGGTTTTCGTCCGCTCCCCAAAGCAGGTGTGGGCGCCGAAATTCTGTATCTGGCAAAAACCAAACACATTAATTCTTCGCGGCTTCGCG
>JAGRBF010000550.1 GCA_020434205.1 Calditrichota bacterium
GCTCTTCCGCACCGTTTTTGATCAGTAAATGAATGCCCTTGAAGTTGTTCTTCCTGGCGTCTACCCGCTGCACTTCCACGATCTTGCCGCTGATGGTTTCTTGTTGTCCGGAATTCATGGCTTGCCGGGGTTCGCAGGCGTTGCAGCAGCCCTGTCCCGCGCCTTTGCCCTGGCCGTGGCCATTGCCCCGACCCATGCCTTTGCCATGGCCTGCGCCATTGCCGATACCTTTGCCCTGGCCGCGTCCGTAACCGTTGCCGTTGCCGCGCCGCCATCCGGCCCATACCGGGAAGCCGTCGTCCTGGCGGAGGATCATTTCATCCTCACCCTTGCTGACGCCGGCCGCCATAATCACCGTCTTGCCTTCGTATTCCACCCGCGATCCGGTAACGGAAATCTCGTCGCCCACTGCAATTTTTTCGTCCTGATTGTTGATGTACCAGGCCGGCCCCAGGTGGACGGAAATTTCTTCCTGATCGGTTTTTAAAATGATGTGGTAACCGTTGGACATGCCCTTGCGGCTGGTAAATTCCTCGGCCCGGATAACCTTGCCGGTCAGAGTTTCCACCGAATTGGTATTGTAAAGACGCCAGTAGGCATTTCCGGCACCCCACCCGTCGTTGGCGCGGCCCTTGCCGTTCTGGGCGATCAGGGTTGCCGATGCCAGCGATAATGCCAGTGCGATTGTCAACATAATCCAGATGCTTCTCGTTTTCATGGCCTGCTCCTTTGAAATCCTGCAAGTTTTGGTTGGAATATTTTCCGGCTTTTTTACTTAAAGCCCATTCTGCTCGTTCAAACTCTCCGTTAGCTGTCAATTATTGCCAGGATCAATTTCGGCCCTCAGCCCGTCACCCCGTCCCGGCCTGGGGATTGCCGGGATGACGATCAGCCAATAATTGATTCTTGACTTAAAGGAGACTATTTCAAAAGGGATGCCAAAAAGAGCAGCTTTTGCCTAAGAGTTTGATAATAATGAAGTAAGGAAAAAAGGGGAGAGGGTGGGAAGAAAGGAAGTTCGACCGTTTGGGCGAGTTGCTCTACCGTTTGGGCGGGCCCTTATTTTTTCAGGCCGAGTTTTTCCATGCGGGAGCGCAGGTGCCGCTCGGAGATGTCCAGCAGACGCGCCGCAGCGCTCTGATTTCCCCCGCTGCGCTCCAGGGCTTCGCGAATCATGATGCTTTCGAACTCCTGCATCTTGGCGGCGTGACCGGGATCCAGGTGGCGGGGATTAAGCAGGGCCTCTTCCGGCGCGCTCTGCAGTTGGACCGGAAGATCGCTCCGGGAGATCACCTCGCCGCGCACCATCACCACCGCATGTTCGATCATGTTCTCCAGCTCCCGGACGTTTCCCGGAAAATGATACTTCATCAACTGGTCGAGGGCCTCCCGGCTGATGCCGGAAACCGGCTTGTTATTGGCTGCGGCGAATTTGCGGATAAAATGATCAACCAGGCCGGGAATATCGCTTTTGCGGCGCGCCAGCGGGGGCAGCAAAATGTTCACCACGTTGAGGCGGTAATAGAGATCCTCCCGGAAATTTCCCTCGCGCACCATTTTCTCCAGGTCGCGGTGGGTGGCGGCCACAATACGCACATCCACCTTCAGGGAATTGTTGTCGCCCAGCCTTTCGATCTGCCCGAATTGGATGGCCCGCAGCAGTTTGACCTGCACCGGCAGGGGAATATCCCCCACTTCGTCGATAAAGAGGGTGCCCCCGTCGGCGTGTTCGA
>JAGRBF010000551.1 GCA_020434205.1 Calditrichota bacterium
TTCGATCTGCTGATCACGGTTAGCAAGTAAGAACCGTCATCCCGGTAGGTTTTAGGCCGGGGCGGGATGACGAAGTAGCCATATTCTATTAGCCTGAAAACGGAGACCTGCAATGTATTCGGTACGCCTGATCAATGATGTTGAGGAATTTCGCCAGATGGAAGCAGACTGGGAGGATCTGAAAGTCCGCGCGGAGGATCATCTTGTTTATTCCTCCCATCCCTGGATCTGCACTTTTTTTGATCACTTTCCCCAGAAAGCAGAACCGTACATCCTGCTGGTCCACGAGGGAGAGCGCCTGGTGGGGGCCGCCCCCCTGATGCGGGTAGACGGCACCTACACCCGCATTGCCGTGCGCCGCCTGGAATTTGTCTCCAGCAGTATCGTGGGAGACCTCAACGACATTATCGCCGCCGGGGACCGCCGGGGAATTTGCGAAGCGATCTTCGATTTTCTCTGGCAGCATCGGGAAGATTGGGACTACACCTTCCTGATGCTCTTTCTGGAAAATTACCACATCGCCGCCGAGGCCCCGGAAATCCTCACCCGCCGCAAAACGGTTTACAAGAGCAAACGCGGCCCGGACGGCTACAAAATGGCCATCCGGGGAAACTGGGACGACTATTACGCCACCCGCTCCAACAACCTCAAAAAGATGCTCAACAACCGCGCCAACCGCATGGAGAAGGCCGGGGGGGTGAAAATTGAGCATTACACCCGCCCCGAGGAGGTGGAGCAGGCCCTGGCCGAGATGAAGATCGTGCACGGGGAAAGCTGGCAGGGCCAAAAAGGCTGCGGGGTGTTCTCTCCTCGCCAGAACGGCTTCTACGAAACCTTTGCCCATCTGGCCGCCGCGCGGGGCTGGTTGGATGTGTGGATTCTGAAGGTGGGCGGCAAGCCGGTTTCCATGGAATATTCGGTGGTCTACAACCGGGTGGCCCACTGTCTGAAATGGGAATACGACGGGGAATTCCATAAACTTTCGCCCGGCCTGGTGCTGCGCCGCCATAGCCTTCAGTATTATTTCGAACGGGAATTGCTGGCCTGCGACCTGCTCTCCCGCTACGGGGAAATGAAGCTCAAGTGGACCGACGTTCCCACCGAAACACACGACATGCTCTTTTTCAACACCACTGCCAAGGGGCGCCTCCTGGCCCGGGCGAGCACCCTGCGCCGCACTCTGAAGGACCTGCAAAAGCGCTTTCGGGGGGCGGAAGAAGAAGAGGAATACGTGGCCGGCATTTAAGGCGGACTGCGGCGGGGCGGGGAAATCATGTCTAACGCGAAAATCGGAAAACTGGCCCGTACCGGGGCCATGTGGACCACCGGCACCAACATTGGCTTCTGGGTGGTTTTTACCATCACCAGCATGGTGCTGGCCCGCTACCTGTCCCCGGAAGAATTCGGCCTGATGGCCCTGGCCAACCTCACCCTGGTGTTCGTTCACACCCTCCTGGAGTTCGGCCTCTCCTACGCTTTTATTCAGGAAAAAGAGGTCGATCAAACCGACGCCTCCACCTTTTTTTACCTGCAGGTGGGTATCAATATTCTGATCTGGCTGGGCATCTCCCTCTCCGCACCTTTTGTGGCGGCCTACTACCAGCAGCCCGTTCTGAAAACTCTGCTGCCCATCTTCGGGTTCGGCTACGTTCTGGACGCCCTCAGCCAGGTGCCGATGACCATGATGGCCAGAGAGCTCAATTACAAACGCAATTCCCTGGTGCGCTTCGCCGCCGCGGTGGTGGGCTCGGCGGTTTGTATCGTTATGGCGGTTCTGGGGTTCGGGATCTGGAGCATGGTGGCCGATTACCTGGTCAATGTGGGTACGGTTCTCCTGATCGTGATGTTCTGGTACGACTGGCGCCCTTCCCTGATTTTTCGCATGAACTCCGCCCGTCGCCTGCTCAATTTCGGAAAATGGATGCTCCTCAAAAGCCTGCTGCGCTATGTGGCCAAAAACCTCGATTACATCCTGGTGAGCCGCATTCTGGGGCTCGGCGCCCTGGGATACTACGAACGCGCTTTTAACCTGATGCGCACCCCGCAACGGCTCATCTCCAATGCGGTGGGCGGGGTGCTTTTTTCCTCTTTTTCCCGCATCCAGGAAGAACACGAACGCCTGCGCCTGGCCTTTCGCAAGGTGATGCTGACCATCGCGGTGGTCAGCTATCCCAT
>JAGRBF010000552.1 GCA_020434205.1 Calditrichota bacterium
TCCTCATGAAGTAATTTCCTCTGCCGAACGGCAGTGAGTTTAAGAGCCGGTCCCTAAGGACCGGCTCTTTTTTTATGACCTACTGTGCAAAATAATTACACTTCTCTTGTTCAATCTTTTTAACAGGTTAGGGGACCCGATCCACGATAATTCCCGAATTATCGCGGAAGAACCCGGGGCGCAAATGGCACGGCGTTTTTCAGAAAGACTCAAATTTTCCACTATCTATCTGTTTTTAAAATGTTTGTGGTTGAATTTTAGGAGCGAACCTCTTCTGGTTCAGGACCCTTGCCATTCCATTTTGTCCCAAAAAATGTTTGACCCGAATAGGATCCCGTGACTAATATCGATCAGCCTTTAAAAGGCATACCTTTTGCAACCGATTTGTTTTTGCTAAATGCTGGTATCATCAATGGAGGAAGAACCATGGGTTACTCTGGAACCGGAAAAAATCGCTGTTTACTCACCCTGCTGACGCTCACCATCCTTGTATGTCTTGCTCCCGGGGCTTATGCCCAGGGATTCGCAGGCTATTGGAAAAGCACTTTTGGCCATATCGATCTGGAGCGTAAAGGCCTGAGAATCTCAGGCGTATACGACGATGGAAAAATCCGGGGAACGGTCAAAGGGGTTCTGACCAGCGATGGCACCGCGGTAATCGGCCAATGGTTCGAAGGGGACCTCAAGGGCAAAATGGTCCTGCGCCTTCAAGATGGAAAAAACTCCTTTACCGGCCGCTGGTGGCGGGATAATTCCGGAAAGGAAGGCAAGTGGATCGCCGTCCGGGTTAACACCAACCACAAATTTTCCTCCCAGAATACCGCCGCGGAAACGTTTGCCGGAAGTTGGGAAACCAATTTCGGACGTCTGTCCCTTACCCAGGCTGAAGAAGCTATCGATGGCAATTTCCGCGGACGCGTTAACAATGGCACCATCTCAGGAAAATTCAACTCCAAAAGCGGGCAATTCGCCGGAACCTGGCACGAAAAAGGCCAAAAGGGCAAAGTTATACTCAGCCTCCTCAAGGGGAATAACGGGCTGGAAGGGGAGTGGTGGTACGCCGACGGCCGCTACGGCGGTTTGTGGTACGGCGCCCGGGTGATGGCGGAAAATCCCTGCACTTCCGGGAATTGTAAGAATGGAAAAGGCGCCCTCCTTTTGTCCGATGGTCAGCGCTACGAAGGCGATTTTAAAGAAGGCGCCTATCACGGGATTGGCCGGACTTTCGACGATGTCGGCCGCGAAGGCCTCTACGGCCTGTGGGCCAATGGCATTTACCAGGGCAAACCGCTGGAAGGCGACTGCGAAAACGGCAAGGGCAAGCTGGAAATGCCCAGCGGAGATATTTACGAAGGCAATTTTAAAGACTGCCAGATGGTCGGGGAAGGCCGCATTGCCTACAAAAACGGCGATGTTTATGTCGGCAAGCTGAGCGACGGTGTCCCCAACGGAGAGGGAGCTTATACCTGGAAATATAATGGCGACCGCTACGAAGGCGCCTTTCGCAACGGTACCATGCACGGAAAAGGCACCTATCATTTCCGCAATGGAAACAAATACGAAGGACAGTTCCTAAGCGGCTTTCGCCATGGGCTGGGAACCCTGACCTGGATTGATGGAACCACCTTCTCCGGCGAATGGAAAAGCGATAAGGCCACCGGTAAGGGCGAATTCAATTATAAAAATGGCGACCGCTATGTCGGATTTCTGATCGACGGGAAAAAGTTCGACAAAGGGACCTATTATTTCAAGGATGGCCGTGAGGTGGCCGCCAACTGGCG
This sequence comes from Calditrichota bacterium, assembly GCA_020434205.1. GTDB lineage: Bacteria > Calditrichota > Calditrichia > RBG-13-44-9 > J075 > JAGRBF01. The sequence goes on from JAGRBF010000552.1 coordinate 1,782, forward strand.
CGATGACGAGGTGGAATACCTCCTGGATGGCCCTGCCCACGACGGTGTCGGCGCCCAAACCCATTACGGATCGGCGGTAGATCAGGATCAGTTTCAGGATAACAATTACATCCCGGTGCTGGCCAAGGATATTCAGAGCCGCCGCAATGCCTACGTAGCCTATCAGGTGACCGAAAAGCAGCAGGGCGCCGCCAAAGAGGTGGACCTGAGCTATATGGTTGTTTATGGTGCGGATGAGATGAACCAGAATGAGATCCGCGAGTTTGTTAAGTCCAATCTCTCCCCGGAGGGCAACGGCCGGTTCAAACTGGAACAGGTTAATAATCCCGATGTCAAGGTTCAGCAGGTGATCAATCGCTATCGCTACAGCCTCAACCAAACCCGGGTTCACACCAATACGGTAAAATACGTGGAACTTAACGATCAGGTGGCTTCCAACAGCAACCGCAAATAGAATCCCCGCCAAATTTCATTTTGTGAAGCCGCCGGATGCTTTTTCGGCGGCTTTTTTATTGATCGGTTTGGGCGAGCCGTTGCTTTCTGCAGCACAAATAGCGATCTTGGGCCACTATTCGAGAGGTAAGTCAACCCATTTACCGGAATGCTGACGTTGCTGAATTATCCGCGCTACCTGTATTTTATCATCTCCATTTTTCTGCTCTTCGGGTGCCGGGATTTTCCGGATTCCGGATTGGAAGGCTCCTGGCAGGGCATCCTGCAACTCCCCGCAAATGAGGAGCAATTCCGGCTACGCCTGCAGACCGGCAGCACCGATCAATATCAGGTCGAACTAACCACCGCCGGTGATAATCGCCCGGTTTTAACCACTTTTGCCGATCCCCAAACCAACGGCACTCTGCGTTTCGGCGATCCCGAAAAGGCCTTCTTTTTTCAGGGCCGTTTCGCCGACGAAAACCACCTCAGCGGTATTTTGATCCGTGGGCGCCAGGGAGATTCGCTGCTTTTTACGCGAGAAACTTCTTCGGAATCAGCTCCCGGCACCTGGACGGGGACCATCCGCCATTCCGCTCAAAAGCTGGGACTTCAATTGCGGATGAAAAAGAACCTTCTGGGTGGGTTGGAGGCCAGAATGGACTGCCCTCAGCTTAAAATTCGCGATATGCCCCTTTCTGCGGAAAAAATTGGGCAGGATTCCATGGATTTGGAGATCCCCTTCTGGAAGGCCACATTCCATGCCGCAATACCGGCCGACGGCCAATCTTTGACGGGACGGCTGGAATGGCGCCTTTTCGACAACCCGCTTCCCCTTCTGTTTTTGAGACCGGAACCCCAATACCCGAAACCCCGCGAAGAACCGTTTCTGCCGGTCGCCCAACCGGAGCAGGCCGGATTCAGAGAAATGGCGCTGCAGAATCTGGTGCAGGACCTGCAGCGAAACCAGCCGCCCGGCGTCCTGAGCCTGCTGATTGCCCGCCGCGGGGCGCTGGTTACCGAGGCGTATTTCAACGGGGCGCATCGGGAGGGGCTTCAGGATTTGGGGGAGGTCGCCAGTTCTCTGACTGCCCTGCTAACCGGTGCCGCTATTGGAAGGGGAATCCTGCCCGGGGCCGATGCCCGGGTTGGCGATTTTTTTCCGTCCGCCAGTTTCCCCACCTCACTGCAGGTGCGGCACCTGCTGAGCATGACCGCCGGATTCCCCTGTGATGATTATTCCACCACCATGCTCCTGAACCGGGAAAAGTTGTTCCGGGGGGAGGACTGGCTCGCACCTTTGCTGAGAGCGGAAAGTGACCATAGGCCCGGGGAACAATGGCAATACTGTTCCGGGGAGGTCCTTTTGTTGGGTGAACTTCTTCAGAGGGCTTACGGACGCACCCTGGAACAACTTGCCGATTCCCTCCTGTTCCGGCCCCTTTTAATTCAATCCCGCAAGTGGGACTATTCGCCGTCGGCGCAGCAGAATTGCGCCAACGGACTCCATTTGCGTCCCCTGGATTTATTGAAAATCGGCCTGCTGATGCTGGATTCCGGGCATTGGCAGGGGCAGGAATTGCTGCCGCCAACCTGGGTTGAGCAGAGCACTACCGTTCAGGCCGTGGCCGAAGGGAGTCGCATTTTTGCCGAGACCTACGGGTACCACTGGTGGTTGCAAAACTTTTCCACCCCCGCCGGGGAGGTAGCCGGATTTTTTGCCGCAGGAGACGGCGGTCAATTCCTTTTTGTGCTGCCCTCTTTAGAATTGACTGTGGTTTTTACCGGAAGCAACTACGGTAAACGCGAAACCGCCCTCCCGGTTCAACTGCTTCAGGAGCGCATCCTGAATAACCTGCGCTGAGTCGACATTTTGCTTTAAGTTCTACCCAAAGGCGCCTTTTACGTTTGCCCCCAAGGTGTTATCTTATATTTCACGACTGGCAATTCTCCTTTGCGGCACGGCCATCCGCCTCCCGGATTGACTGTGCGTGGGCGACCCTGGTAAACATTCAAAGAGGATATGTTGTATGGCGAGTAATCGTGGTCAGTTTAATTCGAGAGTCGGTTTTATCCTTGCTGCTGCCGGATCGGCGGTTGGCCTGGGCAATATCTGGAAATTCCCTTTCGAGGTGGGCGATGGTGGCGGAGCCGCTTTTGTTTTGATTTACCTCATCTTTTGTTTTGTGCTGTGCTTTCCGGTGATGGTTGCCGAAATCGCCATCGGGCGACGCACCAATAAAAACCCGGTCGGCGCCTTTGTTAGCCTGGGTTTTCCCAACTGGTCGATTATCGGGAAATTGGGCCTGGTTGCCGGAGTGGTGATCCTGTCCTTCTACAACGTGGTCGCCGGTTGGGCTTTCGGCTACTTCTTTGAGATGCTCCAGGGCAATTTTGCCATTGGCAGCGAGTTCGGTACGTTCATTGCCGACTGGCTGAAAGTGGGGATCTACGGTCTGATCTTCATGGCCGCCACCGCTTTCATCGTTTCCGGCGGTGTTCAGGACGGCATCGAAAAGGCCGCCAAGATCTTGATGCCTTCGCTTCTGGCCATCATTTTGTTCCTGGTGGTTTACGCCCTGACCCTGCCCAACGCCATGGCTGGGGTGGAGTTTTACCTGGTTCCGGACTTTTCCAAAGTCAACCTTCAGGTGATATACAATGCCCTCGGGCAGGCCTTCTTTTCCCTCTCGCTGGGAATGGGAGCCCTGATTACCTACGGAAGCTACGTTTCCAAACGGGAAAACATTATTTCTTCCGCGGCCATTATCACCCTTACCGACGTGGGAATCGCCTTTATCGCAGGGTTGATGATGTTTCCCTTCGTGTTTTCCCAGAATCTGGAGCCCAATGGCGGTCCCGGCCTTATTTTCGTTACCCTTCCGGGCGTTTTTCAGACCCTCGGGCCATTGCTCGGGGTGGTAATCGGCTCCCTGTTTTTCCTGCTGCTCAGTTTCGCCGCCCTAACCTCCACGGTGTCCTTGCTGGAGGTTCCGGTTTCTTATCTGGTGGACGAGCGCAATATGCCCCGTAAAAAAGCGGTGTGGCTGACCGCCGGCGGAATTTTCCTGGTGGGTATTCCATCCTTGTTGTCCAATGGTTCCAGTGAGTTCTGGACCGCCTTCACCCATTTGCCCGGCCGGGAAGATCCGGTTAGCTTCATGACCCTTATTGAATTTGTCGCCAGCGATTCCTTCCTGCCTCTGGGCGGATTTCTGATCTCGGTGTTTACCGCCTACGTTTGGCGAACCGCAAGCCTGGATGAAGAGGTGGCCATCGGCAACGACGGTTTCCTCGGTTCCCCCCTTCAAAAATTCCTGAACTTCGGCATCCAGTTTCTGGCCCCGGTTATCCTGGGGATCATTTTTGTGCTGACCGTTCTGGATCGCTTCTGGGGCTATAATCCCTTCTGATGTGCTGCGGGGCGGAATTCCCAAATGAATTCCGCCCTTTTGCCTTTCCCACGACTCCCAGTCGCAAATTCCCCTTCATCCCCACATTTCTCCGAATATACCCTCGCGGAAAGTCGCTTGTAATTGGCTTGAATTACCTGTTAATTGAGGACTTTCGGTTTCTTCCGGCACAACGCGGCCAAGCCATTTTTTTTGACCCGCGTGCCGTTAATACGAAATATGCCGTTCGGAAGCTGATGCCGCGGCGATGGCGCTTGTCCAC
>JAGRBF010000553.1:0-2590 GCA_020434205.1 Calditrichota bacterium
ATTTACAGCTCCGCCCTGCGGCGTCTTCAGGCCAAAACCCAGGTTTTCCTGTCCGGCGAGTACGATTTTTACCGCACCCGCCTTACCCATTCCATTGAAGTTGCCCAGATCGGCCGCTCCATTTGCCATTCCCTTCGCCAAAAGGGTGAGCCGTTGGGGGAAGATTTTTTTGTCGATCCGGACCTGGTGGAGGCGATTTGCCTGAGCCACGATCTGGGCCATCCGCCCTTCGGGCATTCCGGAGAGGAAACCCTCAACGAGCTGATGACCGGTTTCGGCGGCTTCGAAGGCAATGCCCATACCCTGCGCATGCTCACCGAAATCATCTATCCGGATGGTCCCGGGCGCACCGGCATGAAGCCCACCCGCGCTCTGATGGACGGGGTGCTGAAATACAAAACCCGCTACAGCGACCATCCCGACCAGCCCCCGCAGCGCCATTTTGTGTATGACGATCAGCAGCGGTACCTGGATTTCGTATTCGACGGGCGACCTTTTCCGCCGGAACTGACCCCCGGCAAGGCCCGCAATGCCTTCCGCAGCGTGGAATGCCAGATCATGGACTGGGCGGACGACAGCGCCTATTCCCTCAACGATATTCTCGATGGGGTCAATGCCCGGTTTATTACCCGGGAACGCCTGGAGAAATGGGGAGAGGAACAGAGCCTGGGCGGGGACAGTGCTGTTTGGGTCAGCGAGGTCCTGCGCAAAATCCACTCCGGAAATCTGGAAAAATCCTTTTCCAGCAAAATCGGGGATTTTATTGCGGCCTGCCGCACGGTGCCGCGGGAGAATTTTATGAGCGATCTCAGCAATCGCTATGCTTTTTGTCTGGAGATTGATCCGTCGGTGCGGGCGGAAGCGGCCCTCTACAAAAAAATGGCCTCCGATATTGTCTTCAATTCCCCGCAGCTTCAGCAGTTGCGCTACAAGTGGAACAACATCCTCCGCCAGCTTTTTGAGGCGCTGAGGGATAATTATCTCGGCGAGGATCAGCCCATTAAACTACTGAGCGATATTCACCATCAGCGGGTGGTGAACGCCGCCAGCGAAACGGAGAAAATGCGGGAACTATGCGATTACGTGGCCGGGATGACCGACCGTTTTGTGCTGCGCGCCTACCGTCGCTTGTTCGACCCGGGATTCGGGTCAATTCTCGATTTCGTTTGACCGGCTATTTCATTTTGCATTTGACAGACCCGGAATCCTGCCTTATATTCTGCGTCTGAACAAAAAACAGGTTGTATTGAATTTCTTCCAAGAGGCATTTTTTACTATGGCACATCATAAGTCTGCAAAAAAACGCATCCAATTGGCCGAACAAAACCGTCTTCGCAATCGCTTCTATAAAGCGCAAATGCGTACCGTTCTTCGCAAAGTCCGCGAAGCCACCACCAAGGAAGACGGACAAAAAGCCCTGACCAAAGCCTATTCGGTTCTGGACAAGCTGGTTTCCAAAGGCATTATGCGCAAAAACACCGCAGCCAATAAGAAATCCGGTCTTACCCGCATGGTCAATTCCCTGAGCTAGGGAGCCGTGCCGACCTCTTTTTTAGCCGCGCCAGCATGCTGTCGCGGCTTTTTCTGTTTATAGTTGAAGGGGATTGCAGAAGTGAGCAGAAGTTGCCCCGGGCAGGGACAGGCGAAAACCGTCCCTGCGTTGAAGGGTGGGCGCCTTACTTCCCGGCGAAAACCGGCTCCGGCACCTTAACAATGCGCAGCATATCCACCAGCATGGAGCCTTCGATAACCGTTCCCGCCTGCATGGTGAGCATCAAACTGGTATTGGGCGGGCAGAAGAGAATGTCCCCGGAACGCAGAACCCGCCATTCCGGCTCGATAATTTCCACCTGGATCGCCTCGCTGACCTGATGGTCGGATACCGTCGAAAGTTGTATGAATCCCCCGGTCTTTTCCATCTTCCCCCAGCACTCAATCATAAAATAGCCGCCCTTGGCGACCGGCCGGGTCAGAAAGCTGGCCACCGGAAGGGCCTGCTTGCCGGCGATGCGCAAGGCAGTGATGCCGCCTTCCGGAGGGGTGTCCCGCACCAGGCTGCGCTGGCCGTTCCAATACCAGCGCATGGTATCCTGGGCCGACTCGAAGCTGTTGAAAAAGACGGTTTTGCTGTCCGTGCTGCGCTGGACAGGCCGGGCGCTGCTACAAGCCGCCATCAGCAAAAAAATAAACAAAAGTGATATTAATCGCCCGGAAAATGCAGATACCGACATTTTATTTCTCCTTAAATAAAATTGCCCTGTGCCCTCGGTAACCCCGGAAGAGGTTACAGTGAATATTCTTGCAATTTGAAGGCCAAATTATTTGCGGAAAATAAAAATCGAAAAATGCCGGGTAGTAAGTTTTAACAAAATAATAACTTAGCGCGATATCTTCTTGACTCCTCCGGCAAATCGGCTTAATATTTTGAAAAACCATCCTGAGATTTTTTATGAAAATTTTGCACACCGCAGATGTGCATATCCGGGAAAAGGATGATGAACGCTGGCAGGCGCTGGCCCATCTTCTTGAACTTGGCAAAGCCCACCAAATAAATGTGCTGGTAATCGCAGGGGACCTCTTCGACAGTCCC
>JAGRBF010000553.1:2647-8860 GCA_020434205.1 Calditrichota bacterium
TTTACCACCCTGCTGATCCCGGGAAATCACGATGTGGATGCCTTTCCGGAAGGGGTGTTCCTGGGCGAAAAGGTTATCATTTTTCGGGATATTTTTACACCGGTGCATCACGACGGGGTGAGCTTCTGGGGATTTCCCTACCAGGATCTGGATGAGGCGGGGGTTCTGGAAAAGCTGCACCTGGCCGCGGAAAAGGTCAGCGATGCGGTGGTTAATGTGCTGATTTTTCACGGTGAGCTGCTGGATGTGATCGGGGGATTGGGAGGCTACGGCGAGGAAGGGCGGCGGCGCTATATGCCCATTCGCCTCAGCAACTTTGCCCGGCTGCCCTGGCAGTATGTGCTGGGGGGACACTTCCACAGCGCCTTCGATGTCCACGAATTTCGGGACGACGCCTATTTTGTCTACCCCGGCTCTCCGGTGGCCATCACCCGGCGGGAAATCGGGGTGCGCAAGGCCAACCTTCAGGAAATCGGCCATATCCCGGACCCGGTGGAATTGATCACCCCGTTTTTCGAGCGTATTACCGTGCAGTTGGACCCCTTCCAGAAAAGCAATCCCCTGGACCAGATTTCCCGGGAAATTAAAAATGCCAGCAAGTCCGCCCGGGTGCTGCTGCGGGTCAGCGGTTTTTTTAACGGACGGGTGCTGAAGCTCACCGAAAGCGACCTGCATCAGGCCATCGAGGAAATTCGCGACGAGCGCATCGAAATGGAGGAAATGACCTTCCGCGATATCCGCGAACTGGTCGAGGAGGATCTCTTTCAGCTTTTCCTGAAGCGCCTCAACAAAAGCCCTTTTGACGCCCGGGATCGCCGGGACATCCTGACCCTTGCCCTGCAAGCCTTTACGGAGAGCCGTTAATGCGCCTCACGCGTTTTTTTATCCGCCAATACGGCCCTCTGAGCACACCGGATGAGATCCAGCTGGGGAATTTTAATCTCTTCTGGGGGCAGAATGAAAACGGCAAAACCATGACCCTGGAGGCCCTGGTGCGCATCCTGGTGGGGGCTCACCGGCGCCTGTTTCCCAATATCGAGCGGATCAGCGAGGATCCGGACGGTTATGTGCTGGCATCCCGCCCCGGTGAGACGGAAATCCGCCTCCCGGATGGCGGAAAACTGACCGATCTGCTCGACCTTTCCCCGGAAGAATTCCGCAACCTGTTCGTCATCCGTAACAGCGATTTGTCTATCGCCCGGGAGAACCAGTTTTACTCCGATATCAGCGAGCGCCTGACCGGTCTGCGCACCAGTCAGTTGGAGGGCATCAACCGGCGTCTGCGCGAATTGGGTCATTTTACCGAAGGCATGGATACCCGCAGCACCCGAGATAACTACTATCTCAAAGAACGGGTTAAACGCGCCCACCAGCTTTTGCTCTCCTGCGAGCGCCTTCACAAAACCGTTACCGAAAATCAATTGGACAACCGCGAGGAGCAGTTGGTGCTGCAGCGCCTGCAGCACCGCCGGATCCGCCAGGAAATCCGGGATCTGGAAGGGGCCCGCCTGCGCGAGAAATACGAGGTTGGCAGCAAGGAGGTCGAGGCGGTCCAGCAACATCTGGTGGCGGTGAAGCAGCTGGGCGCCATCAGCGAGGAGGACCTGAGCCGCTGGCAGTCTGCCGAATTGTTGTTGGAACAGGACGTGGCCAGGCGCAAAAGCCTGATGGCCCAGTTGCACGAACATCAGCAGGAGCTGTCTACCCTGGTGGAGAATACCCGGGAAAAAGGCCGTAAGCTGGAGTCCGCCCAGGAGCACCGCGCTCGTCTGGATGCCGAGTTGCGCCCCCTGCTGCGCCTCTGGGGAGACTACAAGGATGATATGGCGCGGCGGATTGCCGGTCGCCCCTTTGTGCAGGGTGGCGCTGTTGTGGCGGCCCTGGTGGCGGTGATCACCGGGGTCATGTTGTTTTCCAATCCCCATCCCTGGCTGCTGCTGGGCAGCACTCTGAGCGGATTACTGGCCGTGCTGATGGCCATGCTCTACTTTTTTCGCTTCGTTAAACCCGGCGGCGCCCTTCAGCAGTTGCAATCCCGCATTATGGCCAAAGCCGGAGAGCTGGGGTTGCCCGGCAGCAATATCTATCAGGTGCGGGAGTACCTTCAGAAATTCGAAACCACCCTGCAGGTTCAGCTCCGGGAATATCACGACGGCGAGGGGCGGCGCAACTTTCTGCTGGCCAGCATCGACGCCTTGGAGAAAAACCGCCTGCCGGCCCTGGAAAAGCGCATGTCGGAAGCGCGCAAGGTGCTCGCCGATCTGGAACGCAAAAACGCCCTGCATTCCGGGGCCGCTTTAAAAGAGCGCCTGGCGGAAAAGCAGCGTCTTCACCAGCGTATGCAGGAAGGGGTTCACCTACTCAGCAATCTGTTTACCCGCAAGCACGAGAGCCTGGAGGATAACATTCGCGAGTGGGTGCTGGCGGCCGATGCCCTGAGCGAATACCGGCAGGCGGGCAAGGGGGTCAGGTTCGACGAGCGCAAACTTGAGAAGCGCAAGAACGACCTTCAGGAAAGTCAGGATCAGCTGACCCGTCTGGAGGAGGAAATGAGCGAGTTCCGGGTGAGTATCCGCGAGATCAACGAAGAGGTCCAGCGCATCATTTTTCCTGAGGAGGAAGATTTCCTGAGCGGGGAAACCGTGGCGGATCTGCAGCGGGTGCAGCGTCGGGTGCAGGGGTTTATCGAAGGGGTGGAGCGCCGGCAGTATCTGGCCGGCAGCGCCCTCAAAATCTTCCGGGATATCGAACTGCAGGAGCGCCGCAAGGTAGAATCCCTCTTTGGCAAGGGGAGCGCGGTTTCTACCCTGTTCGCGGCTATCACCGGCGGCGCTTATCCCGAAGTGACCTTCGACGGGCAGCAGTCCCTGATCCGGGTGCGCCGCGAGGATGGCACCATTCTGCCCCCGGAGTGGTTGTCCAGCGGAACCTACGACCAATTGTATTTCACCATTCGTATCGCCCTGGGTGAAAAACTGCTGGGGCGGGAGCGCGGTTTTTTTATTCTGGACGACCCTTTTCTGAAGTCCGATCGGGCCCGTTTGCGCAGCCAGATGAAGGTGCTGCTGGAAGTGGCCCGTCAGGGATGGCAGATCCTCTTCTTTTCCGCCAAGGACGAAGTGCGGGAAGCCCTGCAGAAGAGCATCGACGAAGGCGAGGTGAAGTTGCAGCCCATGCCACAACTGGCCTATCGACGCGGGTGATGTACCATTAACCTTGATTTCTGAAGTACTATTTTGTAGCTTTTGTGGCTACGGAGGTCTAAATGACGGTAACGAAAGCTGATCTCGTAAATCTGTTGTCCGATTCCACCGGTATGAGCAAGGCTGAAGTAGACGAAGTGGTTAATGGCTTTTTGTACCGGATTATCGAATCCCTGGAACGGGGAGATCGGGTTGAAATTCGCGGCTTCGGCAGTTTTTTTGCCCGGGAGCGCGATAACCGCCTGGTCAAAAACCCCCGTACCAAAGAAATCGTATCCGTGGACAGGCGGTTTGTGCCGGTATTTCGCCCGGCCAAACACTTCCGGGAAACGGTAAACCAGCAACGTTTAAAAGAAAGCAGTGGCGATAGCTGATGGGTAAATGTCCCAAAAATCTGACCCGGATTCCGGAGGGAGCCCGTTTTTGCCCGCAATGCGGTGCCAACATGATGGCCGCCGAAGTTGTTTGTCAGGGGCAGGAAACCCATGCCGCGCCCAAAGCGGGCAAAAAGGCGGCCAAGAAGGTCTCCGCTTCGGCGCCTGCCAATGCCGCCCTGAGCAAAAATCAGACCCTTTCCCTGCTTTCGGTAACCCTGGTTGCGATAGTTGTAACCGGCATCTTTTATTACGTCGGTTTTCAGAAACCCCTGGAAGGTAAACGCACCGCCCAAAGCACCAATCCTCACGAAGGCCATAATCACCCGGAAAATCAGGCCCAGCAGGACACCCGCCTGGCTTCCCCCTCCGGTCCCGAGGCCATGGCGGCAGTCGGCCCGACCGCCGAGGACCTGGATGCTCTGAAAGCCCACTACGAGGAGGATCCTGAGGATCCGCACCGCAATGTGGAAATGGGCAACGCCCTCTTTGATGCCCAACGCTTCGAAGAAGCCATTCCCTATTACGAAAAATCGCTCACCAAAGCCCCCAATGATCCGGATGTCATCGTCGATCTGGGCGTTTGTTATTTTAATATGGGGGATTTTGACCGGGCCAGAACGGATTTCCTCAAGGCCCTGGATATAGACGCACAACATGTTAATGCCCTGTATAATATGGGTGTGGTGGCGGTGCGTCAGGGCAATATTGATGAATTGATCCAGCATTGGGGGGTTTTGCAACAGGTTGCCCCGCAATCTCCCCAGGCGCAGCGCGCCGCCCAGATCCTGGAGCAATTGCATCAGGGCCAGGGAAATAACCCCGGCCAGGGATAAGTTTAAGACATGATGTGTCGATATAAGTGATACCTTAAAGCTAACGCAAATTTTAACAAAGGAGCAGCTATGCCGTGTGGTCGTAAGCGCAAGCGCCATAAAATGGCGACGCACAAGCGCAAGAAGCGTCTTCGCAAGAATCGCCATAAAAAGAAAATTCGCTAGTGGTAAAGCGTAGAGTGGTTTTTACTCTGCGCTTTACGCCTTTCAGGTATGGACAGACCCTTTCTCTCCGTTACCCAGCTTACCAGAGAAATTAAAGCGCTTTTGGAAGGCAGTTTTCCCCGCCTGTGGGTGGAGGGAGAACTGTCCAACGTAAAGCGTCATTCCTCAGGGCACGTCTACTTTACCCTGAAGGATGAGGGCGCTCAGATCGGGGGCGCGATGTGGCGCTCCCGTGCCGGGACCCTCGCCTTTCAGCCCGCAGATGGTATGAAGGTGCTGGTTGAAGGTGATATTCAGGTATACGAGCCCAGTGGGCGATACCAGATTATCGCCCAGCAAATGCAGCCGGCCGGTATCGGTTCCCTGCAAATGGCCTTCGAACAGCTCAAAAAACGCCTGCATGCCGAAGGTCTTTTTGAGGAGCGCTTCAAAAAACCCCTTCCCCGATACCCCCAAACCATCGGGGTGATAACTTCTCCCACCGGTGCGGCCCTGCGCGACATCATCAGCGTTTTACGCCGCCGCATGCCCTCGGTCGATATCGTGGTGGCCCCGGTTCGGGTGCAGGGCGAAACCGCCGCCGCGGAAATTGCCCGGGCTATCGAACTCTGCCATCAATTGCCCGGACTGGACGTGCTGATCGTCGGGCGCGGGGGTGGCTCCCTGGAGGACTTGTGGCCCTTCAACGAAGAAGTGGTGGCCCGGGCTATTTTTAAAGCCACCCTGCCCATTATCTCCGCGGTGGGCCACGAGACGGATTTTTCCATCGCCGATTTTGTGGCGGATTACCGGGCACCGACTCCCTCCGCCGCGGCGGAAATCGCCGTTCGCGATCGTCGGGAAGTCCTGGGCGAACTCAACTATTTCCGGGAAAAACTGCCGGCGGTATTTACCCGTCGCATCAGTCGCCAGCGGGAACGCCTGGAGTCCATCCGAAAGGGATATGCCTTCCGCAAACCCCAGGATGCCGTCTATCAGCGCATGCAACGCCTGGACGAGTTGCATCGCCAGATGCGTCTCTCCATGGAACACCTGATCGCCCGACGGCGGACCGAACTGGACGGCTTCGAAAAGCACCTGCGGGCGGTAAGTCCCCAGGCGGTGCTGCAGCGCGGCTACAGCTTGCTCACCAAAGATGGCAAAGTGGTTCGCAATACGACTTCCCTCAGCCGCGGGGATGCAGTTGGGATTCTTCTTGCGGACGGTCGGGCCGAAGCCACTATCATCAAAACGGAGCCTCATAATGAGTAAAAGCAAATTGACCTTCGAAAAAGCCTTTCAGCGGCTGGAAGAGATCTCCCGCGAGCTGGAGGCCAATACCGTTCCCCTGGACGAGGCCCTGAAACTCTTCGAAGAGGGGATGAAGCTGGTCGGGGATTGCGGCCAGAGGCTGGACGAGGCGGAAGGCAAAATTCAGAAGCTCATCGAACAGGCCGGGGGTGGGGTGTCCACCGAACCCCTGGAGGAATAAAAAACGCGCTAAACTTCCGATTCTAACCCTTATGGCTAAATGAAAAGACTCCGGTTTGTACTACTGCTTGCGTTTAACGTCTTCCTGTTTGGCTGCTATGCCGTTCAAAGCCCCGGTTTTTACGATTATCCCCGCTACCAGATTATGGGAAACGGGACCTGCCA
>JAGRBF010000554.1 GCA_020434205.1 Calditrichota bacterium
GAGGCCGGTACCATTTGGGTTGATGGGGAATTGTTCTCCGGGAAACCGGACTTCAAGCGCATTTTGAAGGAGGGATATCCCGATCTCAGCGACGAGGAGAAAGCCTTCATGGAGGGGCAGGTCAATGAACTTTGCGCCATGACCGACGATTGGGAAGTCTTCTCCAACCGGGAACTCCCGGAAAAAGTGTGGGATTACATCAAAAAAGAACGTTTTTTTGGTTTGATCATCCCCAAAAAATACGGCGGACTGGAATTTTCCGCTTCCATGAACAGCGCGGTTGTCGCCAAACTGGCCTCGCGCTGCGGTCCCTTAACCACCACGGTGATGGTCCCCAATTCCCTGGGGCCGGCCGAACTGCTGCTGCATTACGGCACCGAAGCTCAGAAGGATTATTACCTGCCCAGACTGGCGCGGGGAGAGGACATCCCCTGCTTTGCCCTTACCGAACCGGGGGCCGGTAGCGATGCCGGGGCCATGAGCGCCACCGGGGTGGTCTTTAAGGGGGACGACGGCAAACTTTACCTGCGCTTAAACTGGCGCAAACGCTACATCACCCTCGCCGCCATTTCCACGGTTTTGGGATTGGCCTTCAAATTGAAGGATCCCGATAATTTGCTTGGGAAAGGGGAAAATCCCGGAATCACCTGTGCTCTTATCCCCAGCCACACCGCCGGAGTGGTACTCGGGAAACGCCACGACCCCATGGGTATTCCCTTCTGGAACTGTCCCACCGAAGGTCATGACGTGGTGGTGCCTGCAGATGCCATTATTGGCGGACCGGAACAGGCCGGCAACGGCTGGCGCATGCTGATGGAAAGTCTGGCGGTGGGCCGGGGTATTTCCCTCCCGGCATCCGGCGCCGGGGGAACCCGCTATGCCGCCCGGGTGGCCGGGGCCTATGCCCGGGTTCGCCAGCAATTCGGCCTGTCTATCGGCAAATTCGAGGGGATCGAGGAACCGCTGGCCCGCATCGGCGGGTGGGCTTACACCCTGGAAGCTTCCCGTCGCTATACCTGCGGTGGATTGGACAGCGGCGCCAAGCCGCCGGTGGTAACCGCGATTGCCAAATACAATTTCACCGAAATTCTGCGTAAGGCGATCAACGACACCATGGATATTCTGGGCGGCGCGGCCATCTCCGGCGGCCCCCGCAATCTGGCCCTGCACGGCTACATGGCTATTCCCATCAACATCACCGTGGAAGGCGCCAATATCCTCACCCGCACCCTGATGATCTTCGGGCAGGGCGCCATTCGCTGCCATCCCTATTCCTATCGGGAAATCCAGGCCCTGATGAGCGGGGACGTCAAAGGTTTTGATGCGGTTTTCTGGAAACACATCGGCCACGTGGTGCGCAATCTGTTCCGCGCCGCCTTGCTGAGCCTGACCCGTGGGCGACTGGCTGCCTCTCCGGTGAGCGGCCCCTCCGCCAAATACTTCCGCAAGTTGTCCTGGGCCTCCGCTTCCTTCGCCTTCCTGGCCGATGTGGCAATGGGCTCTTACGGCGGCAATTTGAAGCGCATGGAAAAACTGACCGGCCGGTTTGCGGACATCTTTTCCTGGCTTTACCTGGCCTCGGCTACCCTGACCCGTTTTGAAAGCGAAGGTCGTCGCAAAGAGGACATCCCCTTTATGGAATGGTCTCTGCAATACGCCCTTTCTCAAATTCAAACCGCCTTTGAAGGCCTGTATGAAAATATGGGATTTCCCTTCCGCGGACCGGTGGCTTTCTGGTCCCGCTTAAACCCGCTGGGCAAAATGCCCACGGACAAACTCGGCCACAAGATCGCCCAGGCCCTGCAAACCCCGGGAGATCAACGCGATCGTCTGACCGCCGGGGTCTACGTTCCCGAGGATAAGGAAGAAGCACTGGGACGCCTCGAGCACGCCTTTAAACTGGTGGTTGAGGCCGAACCGGTGGTTAAAAAAGTCCAGGGCGCTATCCGCAAAAAACAATTGCCCAGGGAGCGTCTGGACCTGTTGGTGCCCAGGGCCGTAGAGCTGAAGATCATCAGCGAAGCGGAAGCGAAGCTGCTGAAAGATGCGGAAGCGGCCCGCACCGATGCCATTCAGGTGGATGAGTTTACTCACGATGAGTACCACAACCGGGGTACAGGCAAGGTCTACGTGCCCCATGCCGCCGGTGTGCAGCCGATGCTGAACAACTGATCGCCGGGAGCGGGGCTTCGCCTCTTTTTCCCGACGAATAAGGATGAGGGCAGGCAATATTGATAATCCGATATTGCCTGCTTCTTTTGTTTGTGATTCGCTGAAAGTTTGCCTAATTTTGTGCCGCATCCGAATTCCGGGGATTTTGACCTCCAACCGCGGCGAATTTTTTATGACGAACAGCGTTTATCAGCATTGGCAGCCCCTTATCCCTGCCAGCCCCATCGATTTGATCGATGCCCGCCTTCAATCGCACCATGCTTTTCAGGTATTGGCCTGCGTGGCACACCACCTCATGAAGCCGGATTCCAACGATACTCACACCAGTTTCGAATGGGACCGTCCTTTTGAAGGACTTGTTTCCCGGCCGTTTGGCCTTCACAATGAATTGCGATTGGGGTTTCGCCTGCGGCAATTTGCACTGTATATCCTAACCGCTAACCATAAAATTATCGATGAATTGATCCTGAACGAAATTTCCATCGGCGAAGCGTTGAGTTGGGTGGAAATTCGCCTGGAAGACCGGGGCATCGACACGGGACCTTATTCCCTGGATCGTCCCTATGAGATCCCCCAGCACCCCGTCGAGGACGGGCAGCCTTTTAATTCGGTCAACACCCAGGTTTTTCAACTCCTGGAAAGTTATTTTGCCAATGCCGCGCTGCTTCTGGAAGAAGTTCGGGAGGCCACGGTCGGGGCATCGAAAGTGCGCTGCTGGCCGCATCACTTTGATATCGCCACTCAGATTGTTCTGGAAAAAAGCCTTAAGGGTGAAGAAGGACGCTTTATTGGGGTGGGTTTTTCCCCGGGGGATGAAAGTTATTCGCTGCCTTATTTCTATGTGACACCCTGGCCATATCCCGAGCGGGAAAAATCGGCATTACCCAATCTGGAAAGCGGGGGCATGTGGCATACCGAAGGCTGGGTTGGCGCGGTTTTGCCGGCCAACCAGATTACCCGCTCCGGCATCGAACCGCAAATCAGCCAAATCCGCACCTTTCTGCAATCCTCGCTGGAGCTGCAGCGAAGCTTATTGAGATAACACCGGAAAACCATGCTTCAGGAAAAAACCGCCCGATCCGCTTCCCTTGCCGCCAAAACGCCTTTTTACTACGGTTGGATTAACCTGGCAATCGCCTCCTTGGCCATGCTGGCCACCCTGCCCGGCCGCAGTGTGGGCCTGGCTTTGATCACCGAACCAATGCTCGGCGACCTGCAGTTGTCCCGCCTGGATTACGGGGCCTATACCTTTTTTGCCACCCTGATCGGCGCGGCCTTTAATCCCATTGTGGGTCCGCTGATCGACCGCTGGGGCAGTAAGTTGATTCTCAGTGCGATTCTCCTGGGACTTGGTGCGGTGGTAGTGGCAATGAGCCAGGTGGCCAGTGCCGGTTTTGTGCTGTTGGCGCTGTTGTTATTGGTGCGGGGGCTGGGGCAAAGCGCCCTTTCGGTGGCCAGCCTCACCCTGATCGGCAAGTGGTTTGTGCAACGGCTTAGCAAAGCCATGGGCATTTTTTCGGTAATCATCGGGATCGGCTTTGCCACCCTGATTGTTTTACTGGGTCAGGCGGTGGAAACGGCCGGCTGGCGGGTGGCCTGGATGAATATCGGGCTGGTATTGCTGGGTTTGGCCGTTTTAGCCGCAATGGCCACCGCGAGCACTCCGGAAAAAGCAGGTCTGGGAGAGCATCCGGAACTGGGCCCCGCAAAAGGACCCGAAGAAACGCATGCCGTAGCCGGGAAAAGTTTTACCCTGCGCGAAGCGCTTTCCACCATGGCCTTTTGGGTTTTCGGATTGGCAAGCGCTTTTTACGGGTTTACCATTGCCGGGGTAACCCTTTTCAGCGAATCCATTTTGCTGGAGAAAGGGTTTGGCAAGGAGATTTTTCAGTATGGTATGGGTGGATTTCTGTTCCTGGGTCTGGCGGGAAATTTGTTGGCCGGTTGGCTGGCGCAGAAGCGTTCCCTGGGTATGCTGATGGGCATTGCCATGGTCGCCATGGCCCTGGCTCTGGGAACTCTTCCCCTGGTTGGCAGCCCCGGCGGGGCTATCGGGGTGCTGATGCTGCTGGGTTTTGCGGGTGGGGTGGTCACGGTAATCTTCTTTACCGCCTGGGGTAAAATGTTTGGCCGGACCCATCTGGGGAAAATCCAGGGTTTCGCCCAGGTCCTGAGCGTCCTGGCCTCCGCATCCGGTCCCTGGTTTTTGGCCCGCGTTTTTGCGGAGAGCGGGAGCTATGATCCGGCTTTTTGGATGCTTGCCCCGGTTATGATCATTCTGGCGGTTTTAGCTTTTGTCGTGAAAATGCCCGGCGCGGGAACCCCGTCACCGCGATAAACCGGTCGCCGCCTTATTCGAGGTTCAGAATACCTTTCAGATCTCCCACCGTTTCCAGGCCCCCCATTTCACCAATTCCGCTGAAGATCAAATTGCTTAGCCGTCCCTTTTTATGATAGAGGGCGGTTTCCACCGTAGCCGACAAACTTTCGGAAATGGGCCGGTTCAGACCGCTCTGAGACGGGGCAAGCAGCCGGATGCCGGGAGGACGGTTAATCGCCATTTCCAGAATATGCCGGCTATCTTCGACAATCAGATGAACCTGATCCCGATCCAGGAGCTTCGTGCGAACTTTTGCCCCGGTGTAAGTGGCAAAGCGGAACAGGGTGCCTTTATACAGAAAACCCGCAATGAATCCCGGGAAGGACTTTCCCAACCAGGGAATATGGGCCAGGGAAAAAAACAATGAGGTGCCCGGCTCCTCGAAATGATTGCATTGGATCCAGAGCCAGGATTCGGGAAAAGCCCTTCCCCAATCTTTTTCGGTGTAACCTCGCCCGCCGGTAAAATCCACCTCCCGGCCGTTGCATTGCAGGCTGCCGCGAATGCTGTGATCCATACTAACGATCCCGTGATAACACTGCATAAAAGGCATCCAGGCGTACCATCCCATTACCCCCGGGGAGGTTGCCGTTACCGGCCAGGGGCAGGGGTTTTCAAAGCTCAGGGTGCCGGACAGGCTCAGGGTTTTCCCCTTGATGTTCAGGGAAAGGCCTTTTTCACTGAAACGATTGTTGCCAATGGCAATGTCAAACCGCTCCGTCTCGGCCCGAAACTGGTCCGGGCGGTATTTAAAAAAGAAACCCTTTTGGCTTTGGGCATCGAGAACCTGGATGAAGCTATAGCCGCCTTCGGGAGTGGGGGAGAGGAAAATACCGGGAATAATGGCCAATGAGGTCTTTTGGTGGGCATCAACCACTTTAAAATACCAGCCCTCGAAAAAGGGCCCCTCTTTTCCCTGTCCATGATAAGCCGCAGGGTGGAAGATCCGTTTTAAAGACAAAGATGCTGGCCTCCAAAAAAAAAGCCTTTCACAAACACGCGTTTGTGAAAGGCTTGAAAGAAAAGGGCAAAATTCTTAGCGGGAGTAATATTCCACAACCAGCGACATTTCGCAGGTTACCGGAACTTCTTCGCGCTGGGGCAACTCGCTGTAAGTAACCGACAGGTCCGGCTTGGAGGTCAGCAAATATGCCGGCGGGCTGGCCATACGAACCGAATCCTGAAAGGACGTATTTTTTTTGCTGCGTTCTTTGACCGTTACCACATCCCCGGGTTTAACCTGAAAGGAGGGAATGTTTACCGGTTTGCCGTTTACCAGAATGTGACCGTGGGAAACCCACTGGCGGGAAGCGTAGATGGTGCGGGCCAGTCCGCCGCGCATAACCACTGCATCCAGGCGGGATTCCAGGAGGCGGATCAGGTTATCCGAGGTATTCCCGGATTTAGCCGCGGCCTTTTTGTAGTAATTGAGCATCTGCTTTTCGCTGATGTTGTATTGGGCGCGCAGGCGTTGTTTTTCCAGAAGCTGGCGTTTGTAATCCGACATTTTCGCATTGGCGCGCTTGGCCGGCCCATGCTGCCCCGGGGGATAGGATTTTTTATCCATGTATTTGGCAGCCTTGGGTGTAAGGGCGATGCCCAATTGGCGGGACAGTCTTACCTTGGGTCCGTTATACTTCATTGATAATGTTCTCCAGACAGATGATTAATGTAACCTTTTGATTTGCATCAGTAACAGACGCCAAATATAAGTATGCCTTTTGCCAATTTACAATGGTTAATTAATAATTTTAGTGGATTTACCCTCACCGAACCCCGGGTGTAAGGGTTTTTTGAGAAACAGAGGGACGTTGATCACAGCTCTAAACCAGCGGAAAACACTAATTACCGAAGCCAGGCCGTATGCCGCTTTTTACCAAACGCAAAAGCGGATAATTGCCGGAATTGCGGATTAAGGTCGTATCCCTTTCCCAATGGCACTCATCAAAATAACAAAATGGTAATGGCCTTTCCACTTTGCCCGAAACCGGCATTTCAAAGAATTTCAACGCTATTGCATCCGACGCCGGCCGGCCATTACATTGCGAATAACCTGGAGGCTGTTTTGACTCGTATTGTTTTGTTTTTATTCATTTTTAGTACGCTTTCCCAACTGTTTTCTCAGGAGAAAATCAATGGTATGGAAGTCCTCCCCGGCACCAAGATCAAGGAACATGTGGGTGAGGTGCTGCCGGTTGGCCTGCCGTTTGTCGCTGATAACGGCCAGACCATTCGCTTTTCCCAGGCGCTCAAAGGGCCCACGGTAATGAATTTTGTCTACTATCGCTGTCCCGGCATTTGTTCGCCGTTGCTGACCAGCATGGTGAAGCTGTTTAACGAAACCTCGCTGGAGCCGGGGAAAGATTTTTTCGCGGTAACCCTCAGTTTCGACGAAACCGAAAACGCTCAACTGGCCGCAGAGAAAAAAGAGAATTACTTCAAGATGATCAAACGGGAATTTCCCAGAGATGCCTGGACCTGGCTGGCCGGGGAAGGGGAAGATATCCGACGGATTACCGATGCCGCCGGCTTTGAATTCGTGGCCAGCGCCAAGGATTTTATCCACCCGGCCGCAATGTATATCATCTCCAAGGAAGGGCGGATTGTGCGCTATTTCTCCGGCATCACCTTCGATCCCTTTAGCTTTCGTATGGCGATCCTGGAGGCCTCTCAACCGGAGAGCCTGAGCATGCAGGATAAGCTGATGCTATTTTTGTATAAATACGATGCCGATCTGGAGGTTTATGCCTTTAACCAGACCGCCATCTGGGGCGGGGTAGCCCTCATCACCCTGATCCTCATCCTCAGTATCCTGCGTTCGGTTTCCGCAAATCGCAAGACGGCGGCTTCCGCGGCATGAGGGGTTTGATATTAATCCTGTGCTGCCTGCTGATCGCCGTAGCCTTGGGGCAACAGGCTGCGGAAGAGCATCCGGGCGCCGAAATAGAAGAGCGCCTGGGCGTGGAGATCCCCACCGGGGTTATTGTCCGGGATGAAACCGGGCAAACCCTGGCCCTGGATCGCCTGGCCGGCAAACCGATGGTGCTTTCGCTGATTTATTTCAATTGCACCGGTACCTGCACCCCGCTGATTTCCCGGATCGTGGATGGCCTCAACGCCGGGGCCCTGCCTGCGGAGGATCTTCACCTGGTTACTCTCAGTATTAATCAGCTGGATACCCCGGAAATGGCCGCCGGTAAAAAGGGAAATTACCTGAGTCTGCTCAAAATTCCCCACGACTCTCTGGTCTGGAATTGGCTGACCGGCGACGCCGAGGATATCCGCCGGCTAACCAACCCCATCGGCTTCCGCTTTTTCGCCACCGGCAACAACACTTTTGCCCACCCGGCCGGTCTGTTTTTCTTCAACCCCCGGGGAAAACTGGTGCGGGTGCTTCACGGCCTGAACTTCAGCGACCGCGACCTTCGCCTGGCGGCGGCGGAGTGTTTCCCTTATACCGAACGCAGCATCTCCGATCTTCTGACCCTCAGTTATATGACCTATGATCCCGATGCCCGGGGATACGTTTTCGACTGGCGACTCCCCGGTTACATCCTTTTGCCGCTGGCGGTCGGGTTATTGATCCTGCTGCTCTGGCTGTGGTATTCCCGCCGCCTGGTAGAACGCCGGATTCGTATTGTTCGGTATGACGAGCCTGTTTGACGCCCGCTATTCTCGTTTGACATCGCCCCCGTTTCCCCCTATTTTTGGGGCCACATTAGCCCGGAGAGCCTATGTCTGATTCTGATAATTTCCCTTTTGGACAAAAGTCGGTTTGGGAACCCAATCCCCAATGGATCGCGGAGAGCAACATTCAGGCCCTGATGAACCGCCTGGGGTTGGCCTCCTATGAGGACCTTTATCGCTGGTCGATCGCAGATGTGGGGCGTTTCTGGGAGACCGTTTTGCGGGACCTTGATATCCGCTTTTATCAGCC
>JAGRBF010000555.1 GCA_020434205.1 Calditrichota bacterium
CCCTGCGTGAGTCCCTTCAATTCCTTCCTCTTCCTGCAAGGTCTGGAAACCCTTTCGCTGCGCGTGGAGCGCCACTGCGAAAACGCTCTTAAACTGGCCAAATGGCTGGATCAACATCCGGCGGTGGAGTGGGTTTGGTATCCGGGACTGGCCTCTCATCCCTATCACCAAAATGCCCAAAAATATTTCCGGGAGGGACATTTCGGCGGCATCCTGAGCTTCGGCATCAAGGGTGGGGCGGAGGCCGGCAAGACCTTTATCGACAGCGTTAAGCTGGCCAGCCTGCTGGCGAACGTGGGGGATGCCAAAACCCTGGTAATCCACCCGGCTTCCACCACCCATCAGCAGCTGAGCGAAAAAGAACAGCTGGATGCCGGGGTGCGTCCCGAGATGATCCGCGTCTCGGTGGGCATCGAGCATATCGAGGACATCATCGAGGATTTTGAGGAAGCGCTCAGCAAAGTTGGGATACCGGTGCTGGCGTAGCCAAATAGAAACGACGAAACAGAGAAGCGCCGTCGGCGCGTATCGGGGTGTCGGGGTGGTTCAATCCCATACTTCGTCCCCACCCACACTCCCACCCCTATTTGGCGAAGCCGAATAGGGGTTTAACCATGCAACACCCATCAATCAGGAATTACATCATGCGCATTTTAAAATTCGGCGGCACCTCGGTAGGCAGCGCCGAAAGCATCCGGACGGTGCTGAGTATAATTGACGCCTCCGTCCGGGAGGAACCCACCGTGGCGGTCGTCTCCGCACTTGGGGGAATTACCGACCAATTGGTGTCCGCAATTGCCCTGGCGGAAGGGGGACAATCCCACTGGCAAACCCTTCTGGCGGAGATCCGGCGCCGTCATCTGGACCTGGTCCCCGAGCTTGTCGCCGGGGATTTCCGCCAGGGGGTCGCCAAAAGCCTGGAAGCCCGCCTGACCTTTCTTGCCAATCGCCTGGAAGGTGTGCAACTGCTTCGCGACTGTTCCCCACGGGTTCGGGATCAGATCCTGGGCAGCGGGGAATACCTCTCCAGCCACCTGCTCAACGGGGCGTTGCTTTCCCGCAAAATTCCCGCCCTGCTGTTTGACCCCGCCCGCCTGATCTTTGCCCGGGCCCGGGGCGCCGAGCCGGTGGTGGATTTCGAGATCACCAATGCTCAGGTGCGCCAGGCCCTTGAGGGTTTGGGGCAGGGAACGGTGGCCGTGGTGGGCGGCTTTATCGCGGGCGGCGAGGCGGGAATTGCCCTGACCCTCGGGCGCGGCGGTTCCGACTATTCGGCCACCTTGATCGGCGCGGCGCTGAAAGCCTCCCGGGTGGAAATCTGGACGGATGTGGACGGGGTGCGCAGCGCCGATCCCCGCCTGGTCCCGGAGAGCCGCATTCTGACCGAAATCTCCTATCGGGAAGCAGAGGAAATGGCCTTTATGGGCGCCAAGGTGCTGCATCCCAAAACCATTCTGCCCGTCAAAAAGGCCGGCATTCCGGTGGTGATCCGCAATTCCTTTAATCCGACCTTTCCCGGAACCCGGATTACCGCCGATCCTGCGCAGACGTTACCCGGGATCAAATCGCTCAGCCTGCTCAAAAATCAAATATCCCTCTCGGTTCAAACCCCGCAACCTTTGTCCGGCGGCGGGTTTAATCGTCCCCTGCACTACGCCCTGGCCAATCTGCGCCAGGCCCCCCTTCAGGTCAACCAATTCAATACCGGTCAGGAGGTGCAATTGCTGCTGGCCGGGGATTCGGTTGCCGAGTTCCGGGAGTTGCTCTTCCGGGAATTCGAAGGGGGAGGAGAAAACGACAACCTGCCGCTGGTGATCCCCGGAGAGCCGGTAGCAGTGGTGACCGCCCTGCACAGCGCAGACCGGGAGCAATGGGGGGAGCGGATGGTACGCCAACTGCGCCGGGAGGGAATTTCCGTCCGCGGCGCTTTTGGCGGTGGCAGCGACCAGACCTCGGTGGTGGTGAGCGAAAGGCAGGCAGAAGAGGCCATTCGGGTGCTTCACCGGATTTTTATTGACGAAGCGGCAGAATGGCAGGAGCGGGAGGGGTTCGGCCGCCTGGGGAGGGTTTCGTGATCGGTCTTAGAAAACCGGAATATGAGCTTCCCAGCCGCTCGCAGAGGGTTGCCCTCTTTTCCCCGGAAGATCCCCTGATCCTTAGCTCCGGAGAGCGTCTGGAAAAGGTGGAAGTGGCCTATCAGACCTATGGCCGGTTAAACGAACGGGGTGATAACGCCATTCTGATCTGCCATGCCTTAACCGGTTCCGCACACGTTTCCGATTGCGGTTTTCCCGAACCTTCCCCCCTGGGAGAAGGGTGGTGGAATCAGTTGGTGGACGAAGGGCGGCCGGTAGATCCCCGGCACGACTTTGTGATATGTTCCAATTTTTTGGGCAGTTGCTACGGCACCACCGGGCCGGTCAGCGTTAATCCGCGGAGCGGCACAAACTATGGGCCGGATTTTCCGGAAATCGATGTGCGGGATATGGTTCGGGTGCAAAGGCGCCTCCTGGAACATCTGGGAGTAGCCCGGATTCGCTGTGCCCTGGGCGGTTCTCTGGGCGGCATGCAGGTTCTGGAATGGTGTGCCATGTATCCGGAGATGGTGCGCTCCGCAGTGGTGATCGCCACCTCGGCGGCCCATTCGGCCTGGGCGATCGGCTTCAACGAAAGTGCCCGCCAGGCGATATTGGGAGACCCGGCCTGGCAGGGCGGTCGCTACCGCGAACAGCCTGCTCAGGGGCTGGCCCTGGCCCGCACGATCGCCATGATCAGCTATCGCAGCCAGGTGAGCTACCAGGAGCGTTTCGGACGCGGGGAGATGGCTTCCGGGGACCCGCGCCAGGTGCCGGACCCGGCCGGTGCGCCCAGCGCCTGGCAAATTGAAAACTACCTCCGCTATCAGGGCCAAAAGCTGGTGAAGCGCTTCGATGCCAACACCTATCTGACCATCACCCGGGCCATGGATCGCCACGATCTGGGGCGGGATCGCGGTGGGGTGGAGGCCGCGCTGGCGGCATTTCCCATGCCGGTCCTGTGTGTGGGGATATCTTCGGACGTACTTTACCCCCCCCACGAGCAGCGCCAAATTGCCCGCCACATTCCCCACGCGCAGTATGCCGAAATCCAATCCGAACACGGTCACGATGCCTTCCTGATCGAATTTGAGCAGCTCAACGAATTGGTAGAGGCCTTTTTGGCCGGGCCAGATCGCGATTTGCCCCGGCCAAAGTGAGTCTCCCGGCATTTTTTGCGAGTGTGTTACCGTACAACGGGACCAATTAATATTTTCTTTGGCCCGTTTTACCCTTATATTCCTCTCAATTGCCCTGTCTCAGAAGCCACGGAACCATCCTTGTTATTCCGGATAATTCGAATTTTTGCCACTGTTCCTGCCGGATTTCCTGCGGCCGGCCCCCACAAAAATAATTGTCCCTGAATCCGGAAGGACATTCCCAATCAAGGTATCTTTTCAATCGGGTATGGCGGTATAACGACCGCGTAATGCGGTTAAATCATCACATCCTAACAACTGGAGACCTGTTTATGCAGATCCCGAATAACGGTGCCGTTTGGCATAATGGCATCATCCGTTCTCTTGTTATCCTGTCGCTGATTTTTTCCGTTTCCATGATGGCCCAGGACAAAATGGCCAAAGAAAAAATGGACAAGATGGCCCAGGACAAAATGGCAGAGGCCGGAATGGCCAAAAGCGGCCCCATGGAAGAGGATTTTATGAAGTTGTACGGGTTTACCTCCGGCAAAATGGTTCAGCTGGCCGAAGCCATTCCCGCCGAAAAGTATGACTGGCGCCCGGCAGACGGGGTGCGTTCCGTAAAAGAATCGGTACTGCACGCCGCCGCGGCCAATTATTTTATGGCCAATTTCCTGGGAACCCCGATTCCGGAAGGTGTGGATGCCCGGAACCTGGAAAAAAGTGTAGAAAGCAAGGATGACGCGATTGCGGCGCTCAAAGCCTCCATGGAGCATGTTAAAGGCGCCATCGCCAGCCTGAAACCCGGGGACTGGAACACCGAAATCGAGTTTTTCGGGATGTCCGGGACCAAGCGGTTTTTGGTTTTTATCGTTGGCGACCACGCCGCAGAGCACCTTGGACAACTGATCGCCTATGCCCGCATGAACGGGGTAACCCCGCCCTGGAGCAAAAAAGCGGAGTAAGCCACCTGAGATAAGTTTTTTGAACCGGAAGGCCCGTGTCAAAGGGTCTTCCGGTTTTTCTGTCTTGTTTCCCAATATTCCTTTTTACCCAAAGCATAACAGTGGGAGATCCTGTGAAGGTTCTTTTTATCGGCGGCACCGGCATTATCAGTTCGGCTTGTTCCGAATTGGCCTTAAAGGAAGGTATCGAGCTGTTTCATCTGAATCGCGGGCAATCGCAGCGGGCCACTCCCGAGGGTGTGAGGGTTTTGCGGGGAGACATCCACGATCCGGTATCCTTCCGGAACGCTTTGGGGGATCATCAGTTCGATGCGGTGGTGGACTGGATTGCCTTTACCCCGGATCAGATTGAACGCGATATATCTCTTTTCGCCGGGCGCACCCGCCAGTTTGTGTTTATCAGTTCCGCCTCGGCCTATCACACGCCTCCCCTAAACCTGCCGGTTACCGAATCGACCCCGTTGTTCAATCCTTTCTGGGAATATTCCCGCAACAAAATCGCCTGCGAGGAGCGCCTTGTGCGGGCCTATCGCGAAAGCGGATTCCCCGCCACCATTGTCCGGCCTTCGCATACCTACGATCAGACCCTGACCCCCATGGGTTTCGGCTATACGGTTATCAACCGGATGCGCCAGGGGCGCAGGGTGATCGTTCACGGAGACGGCACCAGCCTGTGGACCCTGACCCACCATCGCGATTTTGCGGTGGGATTGGTGGGGTTATTGGGCAATGAGCGGGCGGTGGGCGATGTTTTTCACATCACTAACGACGAAATCCTGACCTGGAACCAGATTTACAACCTGATGGCGGAGGCCGCCGGAACCCGGGCTCACCTGGTGCACATCCCCTCCGATTTTATTGCCGCTTTCGATCCGGACTGGGGAGCGGGCCTGCTGGGGGACAAAGCCCATAGCATGGTTTTCGACAACAGCAAAATTCGCCGCACCGTCCCGGCCTTTAATCCGGTAATTCCTTTTTACCGGGGCGCCCGGGAAATTATGGCCTATTACGATGCCGATCCCGCCCGGCAGGTCGTCGACCAGCAACAGGACGCCATGATGGACCGGATCATCTCCGCATACGAGTCGGCGTTGCCGGCGCATTCGTGAAGCATGGTATTTGTTTGGGAAAAATTCTGATCCGGTAAGCGGATTACCGATTTTCGGTTGGGGCAACCAGGTCCCTCAGGCGGAGGCTGGTGGTTAGATCCGGTATGTGGCGGGTCAATTCTGAGACCCCATTCAGCAAAGCCGGAAGCTGTTCCTCAATATAATCCTGATTGCGCTGCATGGCCGTTTCCCGGGCGTGAAGGCGATTGCCAAGGTAGTAGCGGCTCCAAACCAGCAGAATAACCAGAGTGGCGTCCCGATAGGCGGGTTTGCGAAGCAGGTCGACCACCCAGGAGGTGGTTAGCGCGTTGAGAAAAGAGGCGTTCAAAGCTTCTCGCCAGGCGTGGCTGTAGAGTTGCCCCAAACCCGGCACAAATGTGGAGAGCATTTCCGCCCGTCGCGGCGAAACGACTGCCGGCTTTCGGACCAGTCTGGCCAATTTTCTGTTCAGGTTGTCCAGGGCCCCGGAAGCGGCCTCAGTCGCGTGTTCGGAGAGCCCCTCAAAAGTCTGCTTAGCCCCCTCCCAGTCGTGAGCCCGAATCTGCAAAAATCCTAACATCAATTGATTGGCCAGCCACCATTGGGAATCTTTGGACAGGGCAAGGCTCTGCCGGATAAGGGTTAACCTGGCCAGATCCAGCTGCCCGCCCCGGATGAAGGCAAGTGCCAGTTGATAGCGAATCAGCGGTTTGTAGCGGGGATCGCGGCAATTCCTGAAGGCGGACTGCAGGTATCCGCTCCCCTTCTGATAATCGGATAGCCCGATGAAGGCCTGCCCGATCTGGTATTGGGCGTAGAAGGCGAGGGGATGGCCCTCCTCAAAGAAGAGAAAGCGTTTGTATTCGGTTACCGCGGCATCATATTCTCCCGCTTCAAAGAGCCCTTCCCCCAACCGGAGCAGTTGCAGGGACGGTTCCGTCTGCGCGGTAGCCAGAGGGTTGCCGAGCAGCAGGCTAAAAATGGAGAACCAAATCAATTTCATACTGGAGTTCATCTTCAAAAAGCTGCTGTTGTTGTTGATTATGGACGCGCACTGCCTGAACAGAACCGTAGAGGTTGCCGCCATAGAAAAAGGTCGCCAATCCTCCGAAAACCCATCCCTTGATGCTGGACCGCCCGTCCTGGTCGAATCCCTCCACGGCCAGCCAGGTGCTTCCCCCCACCACGACCAGCGAATACAAGCCATCCCCAATATTGCCGCTATAAGCTCTGCCCAGCCCGGGAACAAGCGCCGACAAAAAGCCGCCCAAGGCCGGCGATTTACGGGGCGAGTTTCTGCCTTCCTGCAATAGCCGGTCGAGGTTCTCCCGGAGGTAGCGGGGGAAGGGATTCTCCCGGTTCTGGCGGTCTTCGATTGGAACGGCCGCGGCCCCCTCCCAGTCACCTTGCCATAACCTGGCCAGACTTAACAGATAAAGCGAGCGGAGCCGGATTTCCGAGGTTACCCCGGAGGGGAAACGGACGATTTCGGCCAGCGAATCGGGATCCAGGGTTCCGGGGGTGTCAAAATAGCTGAGGGCATATCCATATCTAAGGGAATCGTTGAGGGCAACATTTTCAGGAGAAAGCAGCTTCAGGCCCTGCCGGAAGTAGACGCCTGCGCGGGGAAGGTTCTTCTGGCGAAGCTGGCTGCGCCCCATTTGCAGGTAAATTCGGGCGGGATCCGGGCTTGCGGTCAGGTTCAGGTAGCGCAGATATTCCCCGGTAGCGCGGGAATAGTCGCCACTGGTAAAAAGGTAATTGGCAAATTTTCTGAGGTTTTTCGGCGAGAAATAGGCCTCCGGAGCGTTATGTTCCGCCGCCGCGGCAGAAGTGTCTCCCGGAAAAGGGACGGTCTGCGTTTGGGCCGCCAGGCCACCGCAGATCAAAAACCACCACAGTAGAATGGGGAATCGACAGGATACCTTATCGGGTGTCATCAGGTATTGACCCGCAGTAAAGTCTCCGTCCTTCAGGCCAGTTTTTTGTGAATTTCGTGAGCCTGGTGTCTTCCTGGCTGGCGCGCAACATGCCTTACTCATCATGATGCTCATTTGTTGGGGCCGGCGGAAGGGGATCGTCGAATTTCAAAAACTGTTCGTTAAAGGGGTAGTCCGTTTTTCTGCCGGGAAAATTGTTGCAGCGCAGCAGGCGGTCCGAGGTCAATAGCAGACCCTTAAACAACCCGAAAGTTTGAACAGACTGGCTTCCGTAGCGGGAACAACTGGGGTGAAACCGGCAGGAAGGCAGATCCTGAGAGGATAAATAATTTTGATAGCCCCGCACCGCCCAGGCAAAGAGGTATTTTATTTCCGGTTCTCCCCGCAAATTGATGGGAGTGGGAGGTGTTTCATTTTTGAGGTTAACCGGGGGCGGGGCCTGATAAGCCTCGACCAGCTGTTGCAAATCCTGGTGCAGGCTTTGGGCAAATAGGGGTCCTATGGTGCCGCCGAGAAAAAAAAGGACCCAACAGAACCGGACTACCATTGTTTTTCGACCAGAATGGTTTCGGGGGGCAGTCGGAAGTTTCGAATGGCCTCGGGATGGCTGGTATTGGCCTTGAGGTCGGAAAGGTGAACCAATTCGGTCGAGATATTGTTGCCGGTTTGAATTTGGGTAAAAATGTGGAGGGGAAATTGCCAGGTGGCAACCGGCTGATAATTGTCGAACCGGGTGCGGGTCCAGCTTATTCCCTTCGGCGCAAAAAATTGGAGAAGCATGATTTTTTCATCCATTTCAAAAACTTCATAGCGTCCCAATCTCTCCTGCATCTGGGGATGGGCCCACACGGAGACCAGGGTATCTCCCGCCAAATGCTGGTCCTTCAGCGAAAATCCCATTTCCCCCATCCCGAAATCCGGCAAAACGGTAGCCATCAACCCGGTTATCAGGGGGAGCAGGATGGGGTTGGCGCTGTTAAAACGAAAAGCCTGTTTGGTTTCCGGATAGAAAATGGTCAGGGAACCCTCGCGGATAATCATGTATTGATTTACCGGGGAGGTTACCTGAACAAACATGTCTCCCGGTGCGGTAAAATAAAAGCTGCCGCGAATGGAATCCACGCCGGTGTTTTGGTCCCGGAAAATACGCTCGAACGTACCGCTGAGGGTGGTGGGGGTATTAGGGGTGGAAAAATCCGGGTCCTGTGCCCGGAGGGGTCCCGGGAAAGTCAAAATACAGACCAGGGCGAAGAGGATTGAGACAACCGAAGAAAAAAGGGTTGCCCGGGATGACCTTAGGTACTTCAAAAATCCTGACTCCTGTAACAAATAAGAAGAACCAACAAAATCTGAATTTTTTCCCGGCACCGGGATCGATGCCGGGAAAATAAGGGTTTTACAATTCATCCGCGTTGTCTAGAGCGGCAATTGCGACCACGATGTAAACCACGTAGGCCGCTGCGGCAACCAAACACCCGTTAAGGGCTTTTTTAGCCCGCAACCTTTTCGTTTCCGCGCGATAGCAATCCGTATAGGCGGCAACATACTCCGGGGATTTACCCAACAATTGGGAAGCGGAAGGGTTGCTTTCCATGTTTGCGGCAATCAGGTAACCAATAACACCGCCCAGACATCCGGCAAAAAACCAGGAACCGGGGGTATCGGTAACCGCCTGAGATTTGGCATCGTTACAAGCGGTGGCCACATCCTGAGCAAAGAGAGTCCCCTGGAAAGGCAGTGCGAACATCATTAAGCACATAAGCAGCGAGATTCCCGAGATCAATGGCTTTGGCAAGAAGCGTTTCATATTATCTCCTCCCTCAAAAAGGGGTGTTTGGAAGTTGGCATTCGCCCGGAATAGGGGTTATGGAAACAATACACCCGAAAAACCGCTTTTTAAGCAAAAAACGGATCCGGAAAATGGCATCATGTTGGATTTGTTACCACAACGATTCAATTGGGCTACAAGAATATAATTGGCGGGGGTTTACAAAACAAAGCGGTTTGAAAGAAAAACTTACTTTAAATCGAGCCCGGGTTGAGATTTGAGGGGGAAAGAAAAAGGCCCTCTTTTCGGAAACCTGGCCGGATTCCGAAAAGTGGGCCACCCTGTCAATTCAGAAAAAAAAACCGGAAACTAGTGGACCGTCAATCATGCCTGATCTGGTTGGGACCACTTAACCGTCACCCCGGTATGCTTTTG
>JAGRBF010000556.1 GCA_020434205.1 Calditrichota bacterium
AGTAACGCCGATTCAATTTGATCCGCTTAATTTCTCTAATAATAAAAACAAATCGGACCAACTTTTGTGTCCCGCGCTGCTCCGAGGCGGGACGGTTTTATTTTCTCACGGATGTTACGCAACGGAATCCGTTTCTGCTAATAAACCGCGAAAGGGCGAAGTATTACTGTGTTTACCCACGCCAGACACAGTATTCCCGGGTGCCCGGCGGTAGCCTGCCTTTGCAGTCGTGGTCCGGGAAGGGTCTGTCCCTGGCAGGGACCAAACTTAAGAGCCTTTCGTGCTGTCGTGCTGTCGCGGTTTGTAATCTAAAAATGGTCCCGGCACGCAGGTCCGTTTAGAAGTCCGGGGCAAAGGGTAAAAAAGGAGAACGGCGCCGGGGAAAGCGCCGTTCTGAGGAGGTTGTGATGGGGAGAGGATGGAAAGCGAAGATCAGGACGGTCTCCGGCGTCGGTACGGATTAATAACCGCGACCGGCACCAGGGCCGGTCGCGTGGAAGAGGAGACAATATGCTGTTCAAGAAAAGACTTCAAACGGAGAAAATAACTCATCAGCGGTGCCACAACCGTATCAGGGAGAAAATCAAGAATGCAGTCCGGAGTCGTTGCTTTTCTGCAGGCAGGAGAAGTTTTCAAACGAGGTTCCATTGCAATTCCTTTTGCTGAGGAGCCGTCTTCCATGACAGCTAATTATTAACATCGCCCCCTTTTTTCATTACTTGAGAAAAAAAGTGCGCTTTTTTTGAAGGTGACATTCGGTGACAAACCGTGACAAAAATTGGCTGGGGATTCTACCACCTTTTATCCATATTATCCGTAGACCCATAGGAAAACCTCCGGGCCAAATGTGAACCGGAAAAAGTAGGGATGGCAATGGCTGCTCAACGAAAAAAACGCATTTCAATCTCCCGGCTGACGGTGATTCTGCTTCTGTTGGCCCTGCTGCCCGCCCTGTTTTACACCCTTTTTGAAGTGCAGAATCTGCGGGAAAAGGAAGATACGGTTACCGCAATCTACCGGCAGCAACTTGAAGATATTTTGTTCTCGGTGAACCAATATGCCTGGGATATCGCCAATAACTGGACCAACCGCATTAACGCTGCCTACCTCGAAAAAACCAAGGACAACCCCAGTATCGTTAAATCGGTCCAGGAACTCCTTCAAAGCACCAGCGCTTTTCAGGCGGTTTCCTTTTGGTCCAAAAAGCAGAACAGCCTCACCAAGGAGGTGCTGATCAGCCGGGAGGGCGACGAGGGGGGCAATAATGCACTTCTCACCAAAAGCCTGATGGCGGCAATGGAAACCGATCCGGAGCTGTTAAGCCGCCTGGAAAAATTCAACAAGTCCGGGTACCGAAAAATTTCCCCCCTGTTTTTTGCCAAGCCGGACGGCAGCAAAGGATTTGCAATCGTTTTTGTTCTGGATCGAAACGATCTGATCGGCTACCACGCCGCGGCCATCTTGATTGAACCGGAAGCCTTTATTCACGATTTCATTTTTCCCAAGATCAACGAGATTCAGGCCGGGAACGATCAGATTGTCCTGGCCGCCATAGACCTGCTGCATCCGGAGGTCATGATATGCCCCTCCCCCGATCTCACCAGCGCGGATATTCAATATCAGAAGCCATTGTGGATTTTCCCGCAGTACGAGTTGGGCATCGGCACCCCCGGGCAGAGTATTCTGGACATCACCAACCAGCAATTCCGCCGCAACCTGATGCTGTTGGGCCTTCTGGCCCTGGTGCTGAGCGGCGGGGTTTGGTTTGTTAACCGCAGCCTCCGTCGGGAAATGGAGCTGGCGGAAATGAAAAGTGACTTCGTGTCCAACATTTCACACGAACTGAAAACCCCGCTGGCGCTCATCCGCCTTTTCGCCGAGTCACTGGAAATGGGGCGGGTTCCCAGCAAAGAAAAACAGATGCAGTATTTCAAGATTATTGGCCAGGAGAGCGAACGCC
>JAGRBF010000557.1 GCA_020434205.1 Calditrichota bacterium
GGCCGGGACCGGGGTGACGGTTAAGAGGTCGCAAATAGTCTAAGCACACTTGACGCTCTACTAACGGGAAATTGAAGATGGGAATACAAAATCTTGTTTTTGAAGCTCTTTTCACCTTTATTAGCCATGGTACCGTATCGCAAAACCGGTGGAGACATCTCATGCTTACCAAATCGTCCAAACCCAGGCTGGGCGTGGTTAAAAAGACGGAAATTCTGATGGCCTTGTTGCACGGCGGCAATTTTCAGGAGCACCTGAAAAAGCTAAGCGCCCCGCAACTGCAGGACCTGCGCAATTTCCTCGAAAAACAATTGATCCATCTGTCGGCCAAAGCAGATGGTGAGCAATTGACCCTCACGGACATCAAAGGTCATCTGGAGCCCATTCCCAATTATTATTACAAGCAGGATTGCCGGGAACCCATGGATGCCTGCTTCAACGAAACCTGCCTGGCCAGCAACCCCTCTTGTTTCTCCAGAAAGATGAACGGCCAGATCGAGGTGCTGCTCAATTTGTTGAAGCCAAATTTAAGCGAAACCTGATGGTGATGCAGGTCCAAAATTATATGGAACCGGGACGGTAAAATCTTTTCCGAAAACCTTGATTGTTAATTGTGAATAAAATAATTTAGGGCTGCTATGAGTCTTTTCTTCAGACGGCGG
This sequence comes from Calditrichota bacterium, assembly GCA_020434205.1. Classification (GTDB taxonomy): domain Bacteria; phylum Calditrichota; class Calditrichia; order RBG-13-44-9; family J075; genus JAGRBF01. The sequence continues at coordinate 663 of JAGRBF010000557.1, forward strand.
GAAGTCGAATCGGATTCGGAATCAAAGGAAAAAGTACAAAAAAGAAGCCAAAATCGCTTTCACTTTGAGAACGGTCAGCATGTTTCCTTTAATTCCAAGGGACTGCTGCCGGTCATCCTTCAGGATACTGAAACCAGAGACGTGCTTCATTTGGGTTATGTAGATCGCAATGCGCTTTACGCAACCCTGGAAACCGGGCAAATTCACCTTTACAGTCGGTCAAAAAGAGAAATCCAGCTTTTTGGCGACGGCAAAGGGGAAATCTTCCATCTCGTAGAAGCCAAAATAGACCGCACCCGCCTCTGTTTACTGCTTCAGGTGTATGTTAAAGCAGAAACCCATCAACTAAAAGCCAATCGCTCATCTTTCGAGAAGGTCGTTTTCACCGTGTGGGATCAGCAGGCAGAAGAATAGCGTCTGGGTGGACTTTCGTTGATGAAGCGCAAGGAGAGGTTTTATGACCGTTGTTGATAAAGTGCTGGTCGCCAACCGCGGCGAAATCGCACTTCGGATTATCCGCTCATGCCGAGAAATGGGGGTCGGAACTGTCGCCGTTTATTCGGAAGTGGACCGCCGATCGCCGCATGTGCTGGCCGCAGACGAAGCCTATCTGATCGGCCCGGCCGTAGCCGCCCAGAGTTATCTCGATATGGAAAAGATTATCAACGTTGCCAAAAAAAGCGGCGCTCATGCCATTCACCCCGGGTACGGATTCCTGGCTGAAAACGCCACTTTCGCTAAAAAGGTTATCGACAACGGCCTGATCTTCATTGGCCCGGATCCTGAGACGATCAGCCTGATGGGCAGCAAAACCGAATCCCGCAAAGCCATGATCGCCTCCGGGGTGCCGGTGGTGCCCGGAGCCAAAGGAGCGGTAGACACGGTTGAGGAAGCCCTCAAAATGGTCGACGGCATTGGGGGTTATCCGGTGCTTATCAAAGCCGCTGCCGGAGGTGGGGGAAAGGGCATGCGCACCGTTTTTAGTGAGAAGGAATTTGCCCGAGCCTGGGAAGCCGCCAAAGGCGAAGCCAAAAAGGCTTTCGGGGATGACACCATTTACATCGAAAAATTTGTCGAAAATCCCAAACACATCGAAATACAGGTTCTGGCAGACCGGCACGGGAATTGTGTGCACCTGTGGGAACGCGACTGCTCCATTCAGCGCCGTCACCAGAAAGTGGTCGAGGAATGCCCCTCTGCTGTTTTGACCCCGGAAATTCGGGAGCAGATGGGCGCCGTGGCGGTTCAGGCCGCCCAGGCCTGCAATTACGTCAACGCCGGCACCGTGGAATTCCTTTACGACCAGGGCAAATTCTATTTTCTGGAGATGAACACCCGCCTACAGGTAGAACACCCCGTCACCGAAATTGTGATGGGCCTGGATTTGGTGAAAGAGCAGATCGAGGTGGCCCGCGGTAAAAAACTCGGCTTTACCCAGGAAGGAGTTGTTCCCCGCGGACACGCCATAGAATGCCGCATTAACGCCGAAGATGTCTTTAACGGATTTGTGCCCTCCACCGGACAAATTACTTACCTCAAATATCCCGAAGGACCGGGCATCCGGGTAGACAGCGGAGTGGACGGTTATTCGGAAATTTCCCGCTTCTACGACCCCATGGTCGCCAAGCTGATCGTTCATGCCGAGGATCGGGCAGCCGCTATCGCCAAAATGAAACGCGCCCTGCAGGACCTGGTGATTGACGGGATCAGCACCACCATTCCTTTTTGCCTGGCGGTTATGGATCATCCCAATTTCCAGGGCGGGGAGTTTACCACCAAATTTGTTGCCAATTTCTGGGAGGAGATGAAGTCCCGGATCCTGGCCGAAGATGACATCAGCGTGGTGCTGGCCGCGGCCATTGCACACCTGGCTGCCGGCGAAAAACGGCGCCAGAGCGCTCCGGTAAGCGGAGACAACCACCGTCCCGCCATTTCCCCCTGGAAAATGCAAACCCTCCTAAAATCGTGAGGTGATCATGCGCTACTTTATTTCTGAAAAAGAAGGTTTCAAAACCATCGATGTTAGTGAGGAGAATGGCCTTTTTCACGTCGATTACAACGGAAAGCACTACCAGTTGGACATCGAACGGATCGACCAGCAACTGTATTCGGTAATCCGTGATGGCAAGGTCTTCAAGTTTATCGGAGACCAAAAGGATACCGTGGTGCGGATTCTCACCAACCATGTGGATCGGGAAGTTACCATCCTCAACCAGCGCCAGAAGATGGAAGCCGAACTTTTCGGCAGCGGCGGGGCGGAGGAAGACCTCGGCGACGTCAAAGCGCCCATGCCGGGCATGGTGCTACGCGTGGAGGTTAAAACCGGGGATGTGGTGGAGGTCGGCCAACCTCTGCTGGTAATCGAAGCGATGAAAATGGAAAATGAGATTCGCGCCACCAAAGCGGGAACGGTGGCCGAAGTGCTTTGTTCTCCTCAACAGGCAGTAGAACGGGATGACTTGTTGATCCGCCTGAACGACTGAACCCGTCATCGAAATTAAAGATCTTGCCAATTCGTTCCGATTTTATTATCCCAACCGGTGTTTTGCTACATGCGCCGGTTGGGATTTTTGTTTGGGCAAAATGTAGCAGCCATCACCACTTTTGGGCAGTAATAGTATATACTCAGGGAAGGATCTTGGAATTTTTCAAACAAGGGCCTGCCCACCCGGGCAGAGAAACTTTCCAGGAATGTGAGGATATTTATGACGCACGGCTGCGTGTGGGCACTGTTGTGCCTGTTTCTCGTATCGTGCAGCGGATCTCTTCAACAAAAGGCGGCCACGCCTTATGAAGAAGATATCGCGCTGCTGAAAACCCGCCTTAAGGCCGATCCGTCGGACCTTAAAACCGTTCAGCAACTGGGCATATTGTTCTATCGGGCAGGACAATACAAAAACGCAATTACCACCCTCGGCAAGGCGCACGATCGCGATCCGCAAGATCCTCTCTCGCTGGCCTATCTGGGATTAAGCCTGGAAGAAAACGGCTCAATCGCAGATGCTATCGGGATGTACGGACGCTTTCAGGACCTGTCTGAAGCGGGCGAATACTATTATTGGCTCAAGGGGCGTCAGTTGCTGGCTCAGAAACGGCTGGATCACCTTCAATTGGCGCGGGATCTGCTAGCCTTTGACGGCCTGGCCACCCCGGTTTGGCAGGAAGGTCGGGTGGCCATTGCCGCCCTAACCTATTACGGTGAGGATTCCCGCTACGCGGGACTGGGACTGGTCCTTGCCGAGATGCTCACCCGACGGATGGGTGAAGTCGGGATCCCCAACCTGATACCGGTGGAAAAGATCAGCCTGTACAATTCTCTGGCCGAATTGCCGCCTTTTTCCGAAAATCTCGACCCCTCCGCCAAAACCCTGGGGCAATTTTTTGCCGCCCCCATCGTTTTAACCGGGGGTTATAATATTATCGACGGCAATGTTGTGGCCGATTTTACCGTGTGGGATGTACGCAGCAGCGAGGAACCCCGCCGGGTAACCCGCCTGGGAAGCCTGA
>JAGRBF010000558.1:0-1316 GCA_020434205.1 Calditrichota bacterium
CCGTCATGGGCCATATCAAAACCTTCCAGGGTAATTCCGCTGATAGGGTTTGAGCTGGTCCCGTAAATGGTGATGATCCGGGTATCGTTGCGCAGTTTGGCCTGGTAGGGAACTTCCGAACGGATGGTAACGCCCTGAGAAAATTGTCCGTCCAGGCGACTTCGTCCGAAATAAGTGCCCGGTTTTACCAGAATGGTGCTGCCGTCCGGGACTTGGTCTATAGCGTATTCGATGGTTTCCCAGGGGCTGTTCTGGGAACCGTTGCCGCTCCCGTTGTTCCCGTCGGTGGCAACGTAGAAGGTTTGCGCCAACACGGTGCTCCCGAAAAAAAGGAGGATGGCAAAAATGTTGAATAAACTTTGCATGAGGGATTCCCGGTTTTTTCAGGCATGATTTTGCAAAAAGCAAGCCAGACAGGTAAGTCATGCAATCAGGCTGGATGGGGGAGGGGTGTTGAAAATCTTTCTGGTGTTGGTGTATAATAATTGCATAAAACGTTTACACGTTCTAGCGCAAGAAAAAGCTGGGGTCGAAACCCAGGTTGTGGACTTTATCCAACTCGTTTAACTCGTCGCTCAGGTTTTTGTGCTGATGATATTCCGGCTGGCAGTTGATGATTTTGACCAGTTGTTTTACCTGGCGGTGGTTTATTGAAAAAGCGGCATAACCATCCTGCCAGTAGAAATTTTGATATTGTTTACCCTGGGTTTTGGCCCATTTGCTGGACTTGAGTTTCACTTTTTCCATAAACGTAATCAGGGTGATTTTTTTGGAGAAGCGGCAGAGAATGTGGATGTGATCGCGGTACCCGCCAATAGCCACCGGTTGGCAAGAATAGTCGTGACATAGCTTGCCGATGAACCGGAAAAGGCGCTCGCGGATTGGTTCATCGATAAAGGGTTGCCCGCGGAGGGTGCTGAAGACTATATGCAGGTAAATTGTTGCTAAAGACTGGCCCATTTTGCAATCTCCTTTTTCTTAATAGATGCAAAAAGGGCCAAAAATCCATAATTGGTCTCTATAAGAATAGCCCCTACGGGGCAATTGCCCCGTAGGGGCTATTCTTATAGAGCGTCGATATCTTTGCGATGATCGGCCATCAATCGCGCCCACTCCAGCTTCAACCAGGGCGAATAAAGGGCCGGGTGGGCTTCAATCTCCTCACTTAAAGCCTCGATGCCGATGTAACGCCAGGCGGCAATCTCGGTGGGATTGGGGTCCGGTTCCTGATCACTGTGGCCAATCAAAACCGAACACATTTCGTGCTCGCTACCCACATCCCCATAACGGGCCTGGTATTCGAAAGTGAACAGATG
>JAGRBF010000558.1:1417-2422 GCA_020434205.1 Calditrichota bacterium
TTGGCCCAGATTTTTGGCCACAACATTTTGTCCTGATGGCGCTGCTGAATCAACAGCTCTTTACGGCTGTTAAAAATGAAAATTGAAAAAGCCCGGTGCAAAAGACCATCCCCCAAATGACAACTCACCTTGTCCTTGTAACCCACCACGCGATCCGCCGGGTCCACCAATATCAGCATCTCATCATCAAAGGAGACAATCCTGTTTTTTGCTTCGGTCATCCTTCTTCTCCAAAAAGTATCAAAAAATCAATTAGCCAATTTGGGTCACCATAGACCGGTAGCCCGCCTTTTTCATCGCTTCCGCCACTACATCAGCCTTGTCCGGACAAAGGGCTATCATGGCCCCACCACCACCGCCACCGGTGAGCTTGGCCCCCAGGGCCCCGGCATTTCTGGCGATCTGAATCAACTCCTCCAACTCCCAACTGGACACCTGAAGGGCGTTTAACAAACCCTGATTGATGTTCATGTAGTCGCCGAGTTTCTCCAGGTCGTAAGCCTTGATCGCCGAAACCGCTCGGAGAGTTAAGGCGTTGATTTCCTTGAATATCCGGTTATACATGGTGGGGTTTTTCTCCCAGGCCGAGCGCACGTTGGCTACCATTCGGGCGGTCAGGCTTTCCACGCCGGTAATCCCGATGACAATCGGAATCGGCCGGGGCACCGCAATCGGCTTGATAACGGGAGGCGTGCCCTTTTTGTACAGAATAAATTTGCCGTAAGTGGCCATGGTGTTGTCAATCCCGGAAGGGGTGCCGTGGACGATCTGCTCGGACTGAAGGGCCAGTTCGTTCACCTTCTCATCGGAGAGATTCAGCTCGAATTGACGGGAAAGAGCCCGGATAATGGCTACCGCCAACGCGGCCGACCCTCCCATCCCCATCGCTCTGGGGATATGGGGATAGACTTCGATCCGCATGCTGCGGTCCCGGATACCCAAATCGCTGAGAATAAGTTCCAGGGATTGATAAATGCTGTGCTTGTGCTGAATATCCAGGCGCAG
>JAGRBF010000559.1 GCA_020434205.1 Calditrichota bacterium
GCCTTAGCGGCATTCTCAATGGCACTGTTTTTGATTTTCGGGGGACGTATCAGCCGATTGGCTTGTTGATAAACGATATTTTTGTCGACGACCGGGGCAACAAGTGGTTTGCCACCGATAAGGGAATTTCAATCCTAAAAGGAACCGGTTCGCCGTTCGACCCCGCCAGTTGGATCGATATCGTTCCGGAAAACAGCACCATCGACGCCGAACAGCGAGCCGATCGCAGCAACCTTTTTATCGCCAATTTACCTTCCGAAAAAATCCACAGCATTTTCCTGGACAACCGAACCGGGGACGTTTATGCCGGAACCGACGCCGGGATCGCCGTCATTCGGCATAATCCATTTGCCACCACCTTCACGGACTACCAACAAATGCGCCTGGGTCCCAACCCCTTTATGCTGCATGAGGGTGAAAACCGCAAGCTGAACATCCTCAACCTGGTGGGTGGAAGCCAGGTCAAAATCCTGACGGTCTCCGGGGAATTGGTGCGACAGCTTTCCGGCCAGAATTTTGAGGAAATTCAGGGTGGGCAGGCGCAATGGGATGGCCGCAACACCGATGGCGAACTGGTCGCTTCCGGGGTCTACCTGATCCTGGTAACCAACGAAGAAGGCGAAAGCCACGGCGCCGGCAAAGTGATGGTCATCCGGCAATAAATCTCCCACCTGCGCACCAAATCTCGCAGACACCGACAAATGGCTATTTTTCGGTGATTTACCATTGCCATGATGCAAATAAAAGATTATGTTTGATTAACGGGCGAGCAACCCGCCACCCAGGCACGATCCCATATTTCCCATGGCTTACAGGCTTACCATGACGCGAAGAGATAAAATCAAAATCGGATTAATCCTTATCACCTTCCTGATTTTTGTCGGTGTGGAAGTGTACATCTTCCATATCAGCGAGAATAAAGTTGGGGAGCCGGAACAAGCCGAAGAGGTGATGCCTTTGCCCGATCCCGAACAATTGCGGGAAGACAGCCTTTATCAGCAATTTTATCTCACCTATACCCAGGCCTCCGAGGACAAAGACAAAGACGAGTTTATGAAAGCCCGGGACCTCGGAGAGAATTTTTTGTCGGAATTTCCCGCATCCGATCGCCGGGATGGGGTGCAATTTTACCTCGATGAAATCGAGCGGTGGCTGGCGGAAAACGACCGGCCGAAATCCCAGCCGCGCCTGGCGCAGAGCCTTAGTAAACCCAAACCTGCGGCCACCCAGCCAGTCGTTCGCCAAACCCCGCCGCCCGCCCGTAAGGAGCCTACCCGCCTGCAGGGGGACCTGCAGATTGTCGAGCGCATAAATGCCAACAAGATCGAACTGGATCAATCCCTGCGCCGCATGCGCCAGGTTCGCGATGAGGCCAATCGCGTCACCTTCTACTTCAACAAAAACATCTCCCATTACGTCTACAAAAACAGCCTGGAAATCTACATTATCGACCACGATGATCGCCCCCCGCTGTTGCGCATGCGCATCTATTATCACGATACCGATTGGCTGAACATCCGCGGATATGAGGTTTACGCGGATGACCGTGAATACGCCATTCCGGTGGCTCCGGAGTGGATTGAAAGGGGACGCGGCAGCGGCGGCGCCTGGGAGTGGTGCGATATTCCGGTAACCGCCTCGGAGCTGATCGCCATAAACGCCGTCAAGGATGCCAGTTGGAATGCGGTTCGTTACATCGGAGAACGCCGGGTGTTCGAACGCACCATGACCGAGGACGAAAAGCTGCGGCTCGCCTATGTCCTCAGAGCATACCGGGCTCTGGAACAGCGGGAATCCCTTCTTTTAACGGAAAGCCGGTAACCCCGCTTATCTCAGTTGAAACTCTCCCAGCAAAGGCCGGTGGTCGGAATAACGCTCCGGCCCCAGAGTCCTGAGGGGAATTACCTCCACCTCTCCGCAACCTGCTTCTGCATTTGGTGAAAATCCCCGCGTAGCCAACCAGTCCAACCTCAGCGGCACCCCATCCCGCCAGGGCGAAAGTTTTTTCTGCAACCAGCGAAAGCCAAAGCCCGGCAAATGACTCTGGGCTTTAAGCTGTTGATAATCCTCAAAAATATCATAGAACAAAGTGCCGAGTTCCCGGCTTTGCGGTTGAGACAGCCGAAAACCGCCCCGCTCAAGTTCCTCAAATACCCAGCGCTCGAAGAAACGATAGGGAATCATATAATTGGCGATGGTGCGGTCGAATCCGGTAAATAGAATTTTATAGAGAAAATCGCGCAGCAGAGCAAACCCGCTGAGAAGGGAGTAGGTCATGGTGTTAAAGTCCCCACCGATGATCTGATAGCGGCTGTCCAGACCTTCCATTTCATCGAGGATATGCCTCATCTGCTGGCCGCGCTGGCCGGGGCTGCACTTCAAATCCAGATGCACGGTCAGGACGTCCAGGGGATGCGCCCCGCAGGCAATCCGGCATAACAGGGCCTTGCGAGACCCCAGCCGTTTTTCCAGCCCGGAGAAATAATCCCTCGGGGTAGGGAGGGGGATCTGCCGGTAGCCGATAATGGGGTAGCGGGAGAGCAGGGCCGTGCCGTGTAAACCCAGCTCATTTTCCACATGGTGTTCCTGCTCCCCTTCATCGCCTTTACCCAGACCCAAAAACGATACCGAAAAGCAGTAATTCATTCCCAATGCCGCGGCCATTTCCCGGGGCACATTGCGATTGCCACTGCGCCCCATACCCACATCCGCCTCGGTAATCATCAG
>JAGRBF010000560.1 GCA_020434205.1 Calditrichota bacterium
TCGGTATGATCCCGAATATAAAATTCTTCCCGGTAAACGAACATAACCAGGTCGGCATCCTGCTCGATAGCGCCGGATTCGCGAAGGTCCGAAAGCATCGGCCGCTTGTCCGGGCGGGATTCCACCGCGCGGGAAAGCTGGGATAGCGCAATAATGGGAATCCCCAGTTGTTTGGCCAGTCCTTTAAGTGAGCGGGAAATGTAGGAAATTTCCTGCTGGCGATTGTCCAGCCCCTTGGGGCCATCCATAAGCTGCAGGTAGTCTACGATCAGCAATTTGATCTCTTTTTCCAGGGCCATCCGGCGGGAACGGGCGCTAAGCTTCAGAATATCAAGACCTGCAGTATCATCGATGTAAATAGGCATATCGGCCAACCGGCCGGCATTGCGGCTAAGGCGCGGCCATTCCGCGTCGCTGAGGCGCCCGGTACGCAGCCGCTGGGCGTCGATTTCCGCCTCGCTGCAGATCATACGCTGCACCAATTGCATGGCGCTCATTTCCAGGCTGAAAATCCCCACACCTGCGCCGGAGATGGCGGCATTGCGGGCCAGATTCAAACAAAAGGCGGTTTTCCCCATCGAGGGCCGCCCGGCAAGGATGATCAGATCGCCCTTATGGAAGCCGGCGGTCATTTTATCCAGATCCATAAATCCCGAAGGGACCCCGATAATCCCGGTATGATCCAGATGGTGAAGGCGCTCGATTTCCTGAAAGGTTTCGTTAAGGACCTCATTGATGCCCTGGTAAGAGCGCTCCCGCTGGTTTTTGAGCAGATCGAAAATGCGCTGCTGAGCCCCGCTCAATACCCCTTCCACATCGGCCTGAGGGTCGTATGCTTCGCTGAGGATATCCGTGCAGGAATGGATCAAACGACGCAAAACCGCCTTTTGTTTGACCAGGGAAATATGGTATTCGATATTGGCCGCGGAAGGCACCATGGCCGCCAGTTCCCCCAGAACGTGGGCCCCTCCGATTTTTTCCAGCTCTTCGGTTTTCTGCAGCTGGTCGGTTACGGTAATGAGGTCGATCGGTTCGTTGTTTTGATAAAGAGCTACCATGGCCAGGAAAATAATGCGGTGGACATCCCGGTAAAAATCGGTCTCCTGAAGCTCTTCCAGGGCGATGGAAACCGCTTCGTTATCCAGTAGCAGCGCTCCCAGAATGTATTTCTCCACATCCTGAGCCTGAGGCGGAATGCGCCCGCCCTGGGAGAGAATTTCGTCGGATTTGCTTTTGTCGTTGCGCTTTCTGCCGGCCATGCTTTTCCCTGCGATTGTGGCGAGTCCGACCCTTTGGAATCGCCCGGTCCTCGTTTAAAGCGTTTTAATCAGATTGACAATTCCCTTGACGTCTCCCACCGCATCGGCCATGGCATTTTGATTGCGAAGCACATAAGCGGGATGGAAAGTTACCACCAGAGGGGTGCCCCGATAGCGGTGGATTTGCCCGCGCAGGCGCGTCAACGGGGTTTCGGTATTGAGAAGTTTATGAGCGGATATGCGCCCCAGCGCTACCAAAAGTTTGGGATGGACCAATTCTATTTGACGGTGCAGATAGGGGCTGCAACTTTCGATTTCATCCGGTTGGGGATCGCGGTTGTTGGGTGGCCGGCACTTCAGAATATTGGCGATATAAACATCTTCGCGCTTAAGACCGGCCATTTCCAGTATGCGGGTCAGCAATTGACCGCTCCGGCCTACGAAAGGCAGGCCCTGCAGATCCTCATCGCGTCCCGGGGCTTCTCCGATAAACATGATATCCGCTTCGGGATTTCCCGACCCAAATACAAAGTTGGTGCGGGTGCCGCCCAGGGGACATATCTGGCATTCTTTGATGTGTTGATGATAATCTTCCAGCCCCCCAACGGGTGTAGGGGCGACTGGAACTTCGGGCGCAGGGAGTTTTGCAGAGGCCTCCACAGGACGCGCGGGGGTGTTTTCTTCTTCCTCATCGATAAACCACCGGGTCCCGTAAAGGTCCCGATACCAGGTCAGAAAGGCGTTTAGCGCGTCAAGCGGTTCTGGCATCATTAACCGTTCAATAAGAATTCAAAGATTTCCCTGGCCACATCCAGCTTGGGCATTACCGGAAGGTTTTCTTCTTTGGCTGCGTCGATCAGGGTTACCACATTGGTATCGTGTTCGAAGGCGGCCCCGCTTTCGTGGGGATTGTTCAGGACGATCATGTCCAGGTACTTTTTGATCATCTTATGCCGGGCATTTCCCACCGGGTCCTCGGTTTCTACGGCAAAGCCGATCAGCCGTTGATGCCCTTTTTTGCGGGCCCCCATGATCTGCAGGACATCCCGGGTACGCTCCAGATGAAGGGGAAAGTTGCGTTCCCCTTTTTTCAGTTTATGGTCGTAGATGCGCTCCGGCCGGTAATCCGCCACCGCCGCGGCGCTGACGTAAATATCGCTGTCGTCAAAATAGTCGTTGGCGGCTACAAACATATCCTCCGCGGATTCGACGCTCACCAATTCCACCCCCATCGGGGCGGTCAGATGTCCGGGGCCGTGGATCAGTACCACCTTGGCGCCGCGGGCATAGGCTTCCCAGGCGATTGCGTAGCCCATTTTCCCGGTAGAACGGTTGGACAGAAATCGCACCGGATCCAGGTATTCCCGGGTAGCCCCGGCGGTTACCACCACTGTTTTGCCCTGCAGGCTTTGAGGTGCGGGATGCATGGCCCGGTAAAGGCTTTGCACCAGAAACTCCAGGCGCGCAAGCCGCCCCACCCCTTCGTATCCTTCGGCCAGATAACCCTCTTCGGGATAGCAAATTTCCTTTCCGTCCGCGGCCAAAACCCCGATGTTGCGCTGCACAGCGGCGCTGAACCACATGTGATGATTCATTGCCGGGGCGATCATAATAGGGATTCGCTCCCCCATGGCCATAACGGTGGTGGATAAAAAATCGTCTCCGATGCCGTTGGCGATTTTACCGATGGTATTTCCGGTGGCCGGGACAATCGCACAGGCATCCGCCCAGTCCGCCAGATCCACATGATGGGTGGCGGCAAATTGGTTTTCGGGAAACATGTCGGTGTAGACGGGAGTCTGGGACAGGGATTCCAGGGTCAGCGGGGTGATAAAATGGGTGGCGCCGCGGGTCATCATCACCCGCACCGAAGCACCCTCCTGCATCAAATGGCGCACCAGATGGCAGGTTTTGTAGGCGGCGATGCAGCCGGTAACCCCAATAACGATTTTTTTCTTGTCAAAAAGACGGGTGGAGAACATAGGCCCTACGAATTGAAGATCAGGCGTTCAATTTCCCGGACGGTTTGGTCCAGATCCTTATTGACCACAATATAGTCGAATTGTTGGCCTTTTTCCATCTCTTCCGGGAGTCTTTTGAGGCGTTTTTCGATTTGCGCGGGGTCGTCGCTGCCCCGGCCGCGCAGGCGCCGCTGCAATTCCTCAATGGAAGGTGGGGCGATAAAAATCAGCATGGCATCGGGGTAATGGGCCTTAATCGCCAGAGCGCCATTAACGTCGATGTCGAAAAGAATGGTTTTGCCCTCGGCCAGAAAAGCTTCCACCACCGGTTTCAGCGTCCCGTAATAATTCCCGTGAACCTCTTCATACTCCAGAAATTCCCCGCTATCAACCTTGGCCTGAAAGGAATCCGGGCTCAGGAAAAAATAGTGTTCCCCCTCGTTTTCATAGTAGCGCGGCGGACGGGTGGTGGCGGATATGCTGAGCTGAAAATCGGGATGCCGTTTCAACAGTTTTTGGCAAATGGTGGATTTGCCCGCTCCGGAAGGTGCGGAGAAGGCGATCAGGCGGGCAATGGGCATGGGCGATCCTATTCGATATTCTGAATTTGTTCGCGCATGCGCTCGATTTCTTCTTTGACGGTCACGATGCGGTGGCTCATCTCCAACAAAGAGGCTTTGGAGGACATGGTATTGGCCTCTCGATGCATCTCCTGAAGGATAAAGTTGAGGGTTTTGCCGATCGGAGAGCCCTTTTCCAGGTTTTCGGCGAAGAGCTTGAGGTGGCTGACCATGCGCACGCTTTCCTCGCTGATGTCCACCCGGTCCGAGATAAGAGCCAACTCCATTTCCAGGCGGTTGCGGTCGATTTTCTGGTCGTCGATCATCGCCAGCAGGCGGCTGTGCAGCTTGTCGAACTCGCTGCGGGCATTGCCTTTTCCCAGTTCGGTTATTTCGCCGGTAAGTTTGTCGATGATGGCCAGGCGTTCCAGCAAATCCTGCTTGAGGTTTTCCCCTTCGGCCTGACGGGTACTGGTGAGCATTTCGCAGGTCTCCCCCACCAGGGTTAGCAGGGCAGCCTTGAATTCTTCGGGTAGACTGCTTTCCCCGGTGGCGAACAATTCCGGAAAATGCAGCAAGTCGGACAGCTGAATGGGATCCGCCAGCCCCGCGGCAGTGCGCACCTGTTCCAGCATGTCCCGGTATTGGCGGACCACCCCGGAATTTATCGTCGGGACCACCAAACCTTCCGGAGCGGCGGTAAAGGCAATGGCGCAGTTAATTTTCCCGCGGTTGAGTTTATTGCGGATGGTATCCTTGACGGCATCTTCGAATTCCCGCAGATTCGGGGGCGTTTTGACGAACATTTCCAGATAACGGGAATTAACGGAGCGAATTTCACAGGTAATTTCCCCGGCGGGATGGTTAACCCGGGCGGTGGCAAAACCGGTCATACTGTACAAGGGATTCATACGATTTCCTGCTTCATTTTAAGGGGTTGGAATATACGCGGTAGGGCTTGTGTTCGCAAATATTTTCAGATTATATTAGGCCTTATTCACCGGGTGCGGGATTCCCCTCCTACCGGCGCGGGATCTGCGCCTTTAGTGCTCCCGAAATCCGGTGAACATTCCGTGGGCCAAACTCGCACCGCCCCTGCTTCAGGCGGTATATCGTTCATTGAGCTATCTTAAATTTTGTTCGTTTCCATGCGTAAGTGGTCCTATATTCCCTCCGCGCTGCTATTCACTCAAAATAGCGTTACGCACCGAGGGAGGTTTTTGAAAAAGTTCACTGATCTTCCCCGCATAGAAACCGATAGTAGCTCTATTGGCATTCATCCAATGGTAAAGAGGAGATATTTATGCAATTGATGGGTAGTCTGAAGGTTGTTCCCGAGCTTCCCGCTGAGATTAGCCGGCTTAAAGAACTTTGCTACAACCTCTACTTTTCCTGGACCCCGGAAGCACGGCAGTTGTATCGGTTGATCAACCCCGCCCTCTGGACCGCTACCAATCACAACCCGGTCAAATTCCTGCTGGAAGTCCAGCAAAGCGACCTGGAACGCTGCGTCAAGGACCCGATGTATCTCTCCAATTACAAGAAAGTCATGACCGGTTTCGACGCCTATATGAAAACCGATGACACCTGGTTTTCCAAGTCCTTCCCCAAAGAAAAAGACCATCCCATCGCCTATTTTTCGGCCGAATTCGGATTTCACGAATCCCTGCCCATTTACTCCGGCGGGCTTGGGGTGCTGGCCGGCGATCACCTCAAAAGCGCCAGCGATCTGGGATTGCCTCTGGTGGGGGTCAGCCTTTTTTACCATCAGACCTATTTTACCCAGCAAATCGACGGTCACGGCAACCAGTTGGCCCTCTACATCCCCTCCGATGCCGAATACATGCCGCTCACGGCGATGACCAACAGCAAAGGCGAACGCATCAAGGTTCAGGTGATGGTAGGGCACAGGGCCGTCAAGCTGCAAATCTGGCGGGCCCAGGTGGGACGTATTCCGGCTTACCTGCTGGATGCCAACATCCCCGAAAACTCCCATGAGGATCGCCTGCTGACCGCCCGGCTTTACGGCGGGGATCAGGAAATGCGCATCTCTCAGGAAATTATTCTGGGCATGGGCGGGGTCCTGGCCCTGCAAGCCATGGGCATCGCGCCCAAGGCCTGGCACATGAACGAAGGCCATTCGGTTTTTCTGGCCCTGGAACGCATCCGCCAGCTCATGAAGCGGGACAAGCTGGATTTTTACACCGCCAAAGAGGTGGTGGCTTCCAACACAATGTTCACCACCCACACCCCGGTTCCGGCCGGGAACGACGCCTTTCCCCTGCACTTCATGGATAAATATTTCCAGAACTACTGGGAATCGATCGGGATTCGCCGCTACCAGTTTATGGAGCTGGGGTCCCAGGTGCAGCCGGAAGGTTACGAAATTTTCAACCTCACCATTCTCTCCCTGAAACTCTCCAAGTTCCGCAACGGGGTGAGCAAACTGCACGGCGAGGTTTCCCGCAACATGTGGAAGGATGTGTGGCCCAATCTCCCCACCGAAGAAATCCCCATCAAACACATCACTAACGGGGTGCATACCAAAACCTGGACGGTGTATGCGATGCGGGAATTGTTCAGCACTTATCTCGGGGAAAACTGGGAAGACCATTTTGATGATCCCGGCTACTGGAAAGGGGTTTTCACCATTCCCGACGGGGAGCTCTGGCGCACCAAACTGGTGGTGAAACAAAAGATGCTTAACCACCTCCGGGAACGCTTCGAGAACCAGGTGCGCCGCAATAAAATCGGCACCCTGCGCCTGGAACGGCTCAAGGACATGCTCAAAGCCGACGTGCTGACCATCGGGTTTGCCCGCCGTTTCGCCACCTATAAACGCGGCACCCTGATTTTCCGCAACAAGGAACGCCTCAAACGCATCCTCAACAACCCGGAGCGACCGGTACAGCTGATTTTCTCCGGCAAGGCCCATCCCAAGGATCAGGGCGGGCAGGATCTGATTCGCCAGATCAACAACATCGCCATGGAAGAAGGATTCCGCGGACGGGTTTTCTTCGTGGAGAACTACGATATGAGTCTGGCCCGGGATCTGGTTTCCGGTGTAGACGTGTGGCTCAACAATCCTCGCAGACCTCAGGAAGCTTCCGGCACCAGCGGCCAGAAAGTCGGCATGAACGGCGGAATCAATTTTTCGGTGATGGACGGCTGGTGGGTGGAAGGCTACAACGCCAAAAATGGTTTTGCCTTCGGAGACCGGGAAGACTACACCTCTCTGGATGAGCTGGACAGTTGGGACAGCGATGCCATTTACGACATCCTGGAGAACGACCTGGCCCCGATGTATTATGGCAAAGACAAGGACGGTATACCGACCGAGTGGATTCAGATGATGAAACACTCCATCTACACCGTTTCCTCACAGTTCAACACCCAGCGCATGGTCAAGGATTATACCAACCAGATGTATTTGCCGGCCCTCAACAATGGTCGGGTGTTCCGCGGCGACAACTTCGCCCAGGCTCACGACTACATCAAATGGCGCGAGCATCTGGATCGCAACTGGTCCGCGGTGCAGGTTCATTTGGACAACAAGGAGCGGGTTCACAGCGAAGTGGTGCTGAAGTTCAACGAACCCATGCAATTGCGGGCCCGGGTTTTCCTGGGCGAAATCGATCCGGACGACGTGAAGGTCCAGGTTTATCTCTCTGGCGAATTGCAGACGGAGATCGAAAGCAGCAATTTTGAACTGATCGAAATGACCCGCAAGAAGAAGCAGGCCGAAGACGGCGCCTATATTTACGAGGCTTCCATTACCCCGTCCAACAGCGGCAACTACCGCTATACCGTGCGGGTTATGCCCTTCAGCAAGCGGGAAACCAACATGGCCGAACTGGGTTTGGTTACCTGGCTCAGCTAAGCAGCAACGACATTTCTGTTTCTTAAAAAGCCGCCCCTTCGGGCGGCTTTTTTGTTTTAAAACGGATATAACCCACTGGGATTCTACTGGCTTTGATCACCGCGAAAGCACGAAATCAGGAAACTGCCTTTTGAGAACAATAATAGCAGCTAAAACTTGCCGAAAAAGCGGGTTAGCTGCTCACGGGTTTCGCCATACTGATTCTCACTGATAAAATCGTAATGCCTAAGGCGACGCAGAATCTCCCGGCTGCGCCAGCGCAGGCTGCCGCTGGGATCATTGGGGTCCAGGCTTAGGGGGGCGGGAATAATGGCGGCCAGGCGCACCATCTCCGAGAGGGACATTTGAGCGGGATCTTTGCCGAAGTAATACTCGGCGGCTTTTTGGATCCCGAAAACCCCGTTTCCAAACTCGATGAAATTGAGATAAAGCTCCAGAATGCGCTTCTTGGGAAGGTGCTTCTCCAGATCCTGGGTAATCAGGTATTCCTTGAATTTTCTGAGGAAATTGCGGTCCGGGGAAAGGTAGAGGTTTTTGGCGGTCTGCTGGGAGATGGTGCTGGCCCCCCGGACAATCCTGCCCTCCTCGAGGTTGCGGTCCATGGCCTCCTGCACCTCGTGCCAGTCGATCCCTTCATGGACCCAGAATGCGGCGTCTTCCGCCAGCACCACGGTGCGCTGAAACAGGCGGGGGATATCCTCAAGGGGGATGGATGCCTGCCGCAGGACAATGGGCAGGCCTTCATTTTGCGCGGTTTCCAGGCGGTATTGCATAAATGCGGTGGTATCCGGATCGTCCACCAGCAGCCGGTTTACATCCGGCAGGGAATAAACCGTGTATCCCAGAAATCCGCTGATAATGCAGAATACGGCCAGGGAAATTAAGACAAAGCCGCGTAAAAAAGGATTCATGAAAAGGCTGGGGCCTCCTTAATCTTCCTGAGACAGTTCGAGTAGGATGCCGTTGGTGCTCTTGGGATGAACAAAGGCAATTTTTTTGCCCTCGGCACCGTCGCGCGGCTGCTCGTCGATCAACCGCAGCCCTTTGGCTTTCATCTGCTCCAGAACCCCGGCAATATCCTTAACCCCAATGGCGATGTGATGCAGACCCTCACCGCGTTTCTCCAGAAAATTGGAAATCGGAGACTGTTCGGAGGTCGGCTCCAGGTATTCGATATTGCTCTCCCCCACCTTAAACCCGGCCACCTTTACCTT
>JAGRBF010000561.1 GCA_020434205.1 Calditrichota bacterium
CGGCCTGAAGATTGCCGGGATGACGGACAGGACTTACCATAATTGACTGTCTACTAAGGCTTGGGTGCTTTTGCGGTTTATCATCGAAAAATGGTCCAGGCGCATAAGGTCAGTTGCGGATTGCTTACCTTCCCATGGCAGTTCCGGCAAAGCTGGCAAATGTGGGTGCGATGCGCTATCTTGTTCGGGTAAATCCCGCCGCGGGAGTCCCCGGGACCCGCTTGCGGCCGGAACCCTGAGCGAATAAAACTGAGGAGATTGGCAATGAACGAAATGCATTGGCAAACGCTGTCCGGGTGGCTGGTCCGCTCCGAGCCGGATATGATCGATTTTCAAACCCGGATGACCGCCATTCCCGCCCTGGGGCCGGATAACGACGGGGAAGGAGAGTGGGACCGCACCATGTGGGTGAAGGCCTATCTTGAGGAAAAGGGGCTTGAGAATATCGAGCAGTACGACGCGCCGGACGAACGCGCCAAAAACGGGGTGCGCCCCAACCTGATCGTCACCTTGCCCGGCCAAGACGAATCCCGCACCATCTGGCTGATGGCCCATCTGGACGTGGTGCCCACCGGGGATCTGCACCTGTGGGACAGCGATCCCTGGCAGGTGGTGGTGCGGGACGGCAAACTCTTCGGACGCGGCACCGAGGATAATCAGCAGGGGGTAACCAGCAGCCTGTTTACCCTGCTGGCTTTTCG
The DNA here is from genome assembly GCA_020434205.1 of Calditrichota bacterium. Lineage (GTDB taxonomy): Bacteria > Calditrichota > Calditrichia > RBG-13-44-9 > J075 > JAGRBF01. The sequence goes on from JAGRBF010000561.1 coordinate 702, forward strand.
GGAGACCGGCATCAAACCGGCCCACCGCCTGGGATTGATCCTGGTGGCCGATGAGGAATGCGGCTCTCGCTACGGCCTGGGGTATCTGCTGGAAAACCACCGCGATCTGTTTCATGAGGACGACCTGATTATCGTGCCGGATGCCGGTAACCACGAGGGCAACATGATTGAGGTTGCCGAGAAATCCATTTTGTGGCTGCGCCTGCAAACCACGGGGCTCCAGTGCCACGCCTCCACGCCCTCCGAGGGGGTCAACGCTTTCCGCGCCGGGGCCAATCTGGCAGTGCGGCTGCAGGAACTTTATGAGCGGTTCGACGCCCAGGATCCGGTCTTCGAACCGCCGCTCAGCACCTTCGAACCGACCCGCAAGGAGGCCAATGTCCCTAATATCAATACCATCCCAGGAGAGGATGTTTTTTACCTGGATTGCCGGGTTCTGCCGAACTACCCGTTATCTGCGGTGGTAGAAGAAGTCCGCCGGATAGCCGCCGGGGTGGAAGCAGATTTCGGGGTGAAGGTGAAAATCAGCACGGTGCAGGCGGCGGAGGCGGCCCCCCCCACCCCGGTAAGCGCGGAGGTGGTACAACGTTTGAAGAAGGCCATTGCCGGGGTGCGCGGCCTGGAAGCTCAGGCGATGGGCATCGGTGGGGGAACGGTGGCGGCCCTGTTCCGGGAGGCCGGATTGCCGGCGGCGGTTTGGTCTACCCTGGATGACATGTGCCATCAGCCCAACGAATATTGCCGGATTGATAACATGGTCAACGATGCCCGTGTTTTCGCCTATTTTTCGTTGATAGGATGATTTTATCACCAGGCGGAAAGATAGATTGAGCGACAGAAAGACAATCGGACGGAAGGACTGAAGGACAAATTACGATCCTAAGACGCTTAGACGCTAAGAGTCGGTGCTCTTGTCTTAGGATCATAGGATCCAGGGATCTTCGATCCTCTGGTCCCTCAGTCTTCCCGGGGAAATGCCAATGAAGATGGACAGAAACGTTCTGCTCCTTAATCAGAATTACGAGCCGCTGGCATTCTGTAATGCCAAAAAGGCCATTGTGTTGATTTTCCTCGGCAAGGCCGAGGCGGTGGAGAACGACAATGTCGAGGTGCATTCGGTCAATTTCCGGATGCCGATGCCCCTGGTGGTGCGCCTGAGTCGCCATGCCCGCACCCCCAGGCGACGGGTGATCCTCAACCGCAAGAATCTGCTGATCCGCGACGGTCACGCCTGCCAGTATTGCGGGAAAAGTACCCCGCCGCTCACCATCGACCATATCGTGCCCCGGCAGCGCGGGGGCGGCGACACCTGGGAAAATCTGGTGATTGCCTGCCTGGGTTGCAACAATCGCAAGGGCAACCGCACCCCGGACCAGGCCGGCATGAAGCTGCTTTCCCGGCCCAAGGCCCCCAACCCGTATTTCTTTTTTCAGCATTTCGCGGGGGATAAACACGAACGCTGGAAACCGTATCTGTTTATGAGCTGACCTTTCGCCTTTGGCGGTTCAAATAATCCTTGCCACGCAGGCAATCCGGGCCCATTTTATGGCCCTGAATCCGGATCGACTTTGCATCTGAATATCACAACGGGAAATAACATTTTGAATATCGAGACCGTCTCCAACAAACGAATTTTGAGTGGGGTCCAACCCTCCGGGATTCTCCACATCGGCAACTACTTCGGGGCCATTCGTCAGCACATTCGCCTTCAGGAAAAAAACGAGTGTTACTACTTCGTGGCCAATTTCCACTCCCTGAATTCCGTGCAGGACCCGGAACGGCTGACCCAGATGAGCCTGGA
>JAGRBF010000562.1 GCA_020434205.1 Calditrichota bacterium
AGGGGCGAAGGGGCGAGAGGGCGAGAGGGCGATGGGGCGAGAGGGCGAGGGGGCGATGGGGCGAGAGGGCGAGGGGGCGATAAATTGCCAGGGCGTGTTGACAGGCTACCAACTTCAGGTTCGCGCTTTCGAGGTTCATGATCCAATCGACCTCCTGCCACCCTGACCTAAAAAATTTAGATTTCGAGCAGTTTTCTGTTGATATTCTTTGACCAAATCGATATAATTGAGCGAATTGAAACAGAGACCCTTATGACCATCATTCCGGCACACGCTTACTTTTATTTTTTTGGCTTCTTTTTTTGGACCTCATCGAGGAGCCGAACGGGTGTGCTTTGATAGCAAGTAAATCAAGCTTAGAATACCGAAAGGCTCCGAGAAACCGGGGCCTTTTTTTTTGGCGCTAACCACCAGGACACTAAGACGCCAAGATAGACTTCAAAATAAACCCTGTACAAACAGGCTATTAACTTCAACAACCAGCTAACTGCAAACCCTGAGATAAGAGAACAGAAAACGCCTTGGCGACTTGGTGTCTTGGCGGTAGCAAAAGAAGGATTTGTACAGAAATGGATTCGCAACTCAATATCGCCATTCAGGGCGGACCGGCATCCTTTCACGATATGGCCACCCGCGAATTTTTCCAGGGACGGGAGCTTAACCTGGTGCCCTGCGATACCTTCCGGCAGTTGTGCCAGCGCCTGGCCCGCGAAGAGGTGCATTACGCGGTAATGGCCATCGAAAATACCCTGGCCGGCAGTATTCTGCCCAATTACACCCTGCTGGAGTCTCACCCTGTCCAGATCATCGGGGAGGTTTACCTGCACATCAGCCAAAACCTGATCGGACATCCCGGCACCCGGATCGGGGACTTGCAAACGGTGCGCTCCCACCCCATGGCCCTGATGCAGTGCAGCGATTTCCTGGAATCCCATCCCCATCTGAAAGGGGTGGAAACCAGCGACACCGCGGAAAGCGCCCGCGAGCTAAGCTTACAGCCCCCCAACGGGGTAGCGGTAATCGCCAGCAAACGGGCTGCCGAACTATATCACCTGGAGATCATCGCGGCGGATATCGAGAACCTCAAGGACAATTATACCCGTTTCCTGGTGCTCTCCCGGCAGGGCAATCCCCATCATCCCCTTCAAAACAAAGCCTCCTTGAACTTCACCCTGGCGCATTCCGTGGGGTCCCTGGCCGGTGCTCTCAATATTTTTGGGGCGCACGACCTCAACATGACCCTGATTCAGTCGGTCCCCATCCCCCGTAAACCTCATGAATACGCTTTCCACGTTGATGTGGTGTGGGAGCAGCGGGAAAATTTCGAGAAGGCCATGCGCGACCTGCGCCAGCACACCGGCGAGTTGCGGATTCTGGGCATCTATCAAAAAGGAGAACGGCCTTATGATCGTCAAACCCGCTGAGCGGTTGGCAGAGGTCAGTGAATATTATTTTTCCCGCAAGCTTCAGGAAGTGCGGGCTTTGGCTGCGGCCGGCCGCGACATCATCAACCTGGGGATCGGCAGCCCGGATTTGCCCCCGGCGGAACCGGTGATCCGTCAGCTGATTTCCGCCGCCGGGAAACCGGGAGTCCACGGATATCAACCCTATCGCGGCATTCCCGAATTGCGCCAGGCGATGAGCGATTATTACCTGCGTCTATACGGCGTTTCTCTGGATCCGGCGGGCGAAATCCTGCCCCTGATGGGCTCCAAGGAAGGCATCCTCCATATTTCCCTGGCCTTTGTGAATCCGGGCGACGAAGTGCTGGTGCCGGATCCCGGCTATCCGGGTTATGCCGGCGCAACCCGGATTGCCGGCGGGATTCTGCGCAGCTATGACCTGCAGGAGCAAAACGGCTGGCTGCCGGATCTCGATGCGCTGGCGGCCCGGGACCTCAGCCGTGTGAAGCTGATGTGGATCAACTACCCGCACATGCCCACCGGGGCGATGGCCGGCAGCGAAGCCATGGCCCGCATGGTCGACTTTGCCAGAAGCCACGGCATTCTGCTGATCAATGACAATCCCTACAGCCGCATCCTGAATCCGGATCCGGTGAGTTTGCTGAGCATTCCCGGGGCCATGGATTGCTGCCTGGAGCTTAACTCCCTCAGCAAATCGCACCACATGCCGGGATGGCGGGTGGGCCTGCTGGCCGGGCGGGCGGACTACATCGATACCGTTTTGAAGGTCAAAAGCAATATGGACTCCGGCATGTTCCGTCCCCTGCAGGAGGCGGCCGCCGCAGCGCTGGCCACCCGGGACGATTGGCACGAGGCGCAAAATGCCATTTATGCGCAGCGGCGGAAACAGATCCTCGGGATGGTCGAGCCGTTGGGGTTTAGCGCTTCCCCGAACGCCGCCGGACTTTTTGTATGGGCCCGGGCACCGCGCCATATTCCCGACGTTGAAAAATTTGTAGACGAAATCCTGCACACCCTGGGGGTCTTCATGGCCCCGGGAATGGTGTTCGGGGAGAACGGCAGGCCTTACCTGCGCCTTTCCCTGTGCGCCTCGGATCACAATATTAAACAGGCAGTAGAACGTATCCAATCTTACCAACAGGTGGCATCATGAGCATTACCCCTCAACTCCGTATTGCGCCGGGTACCGAATGGCTTCCGGACGCCGAACAGCCCTTAATAATTGCCGGTCCCTGCAGCGCCGAGACCCTGGAACAGGTTATGGCAACCGCCCGCCAGGTGGCCAAAATTCCCGGCGTTACCGTTTTTCGGGCCGGCATCTGGAAACCGCGCACTCGCCCCAACGGTTTTGAAGGGATCGGGGTGGAAGGGCTGCAGTGGCTTCGCCAGGTTAAAGAAGAAACGGGTTTGAAGACCGCCAT
>JAGRBF010000563.1 GCA_020434205.1 Calditrichota bacterium
GGGCGTGTTGATAATTAGAAAATTGAGCGAATTTTAGGGAATTTTTGGGTCTCTAAAGGCGCTTTTTAAGAAGCGATGCAGCGTATCGGTCGAAAAAAGTAACGCAGAGAGGACCTAAAAGGCCCAAAATTCGACAATTTAGATGATTATCAACACGCCCTAAGCGGCAAACAACAAGAAAGCATTCCTCAATGAACCTCAAAAACAAAGTGGCTCTGATAACCGGCAGCGCAGAACGGGTGGGTAAGGAGACCGCCCTGATGCTGGCCGGCAAAGGGGCCCGGGTGGTGGTGCAATACCGCTCCAAAGCGGCGCGTGCGGAACAAACTGCCGCGGAAATTGCCGCGATTGCCGGGGAGAAACCGCTGGTGGTCCGGGGAGATATTTCCCGGGCCGGGGATTGGGAGGCCATGCGGGACGCCATTCTGGAACGCCACGGGCGCATCGATATTTTGGTGAACAATGCCGCCATCTTTTACAAGACCCCCTTTCTGGAATCCACCGAAAGCGAGTGGGACCACTTTATGGATGTTAATCTGAAAGGGGTTTATCTGGGATGCCGCATTATGGGGGAGGTGATGATGCAGCAGCAATCCGGCAAGATCGTCAATATCGCGGATGTGGCCGCGGAGCGCATCTGGCCATCCTACATTCCCTATTGCGTTTCCAAGGCGGGAGTGGTGGCGCTGACCCGCGGTCTGGCCAAAGCGCTGGCCCCGCATGTTCTGGTGAATGCGGTAGCCCCGGGAACGGTGCTACTGGCCGAGGAATACGACTCGGAGGAGGAGCAGGCCCTGATCGATAAAACCCCCCTAAAACGGGTGGGAAGTCCCCGGGATATCGCCAGCGCGGTAACCTTTTTGCTGGAAGGCAGCGATTTTATAACCGGGCAAATTCTCGGTGTGGACGGGGGTCGTTCTTTGTCGTAAAGGTCTGCAAAATAATAAAAAGGCTTGAATAGATCTGGTCTATACCCTATTTTTTTGCGATCTGTCCAACTCCGGAATTTATATGGTAAAAGCGGTTCTTTGGGAAGAGGATTCCCTGAAATTGATCGACCAAACCCTGCTCCCCACCCGGGAGGTTTGGCTTACCCTTCAAAGCGCCGAGGCGGCTTTTGAGGCGATCAAGTCCCTGCGGGTGCGAGGGGCTCCGGCTATCGGAATAACGGCCGCCTACGGTCTTTATCTGGGCATGCGCAACAGCAAGGTAGAGGACGTCGCCCGCTTTTTCGAGGTGCTGGATCAACAGGTGGATTATCTCGCATCCGCTCGTCCCACCGCGGTAAACCTTTCCTGGGCCCTTCGGGAAATCCGGAGCAAACTCCGCACCCTGCCCAATCCGACCGTGCCTCAGCTTTTGGCGGTTCTATTGGAAGAGGCGGTCGCCCTGCACGAGGATGATCGCCGTCGCTGCGAGGCCATGGCCGATCACGGTCAATCGCTGATCCCCCAAAATGCGCGCATCCTGACGGTTTGCAATACCGGCGCCCTGGCGACCGGGGGCATTGGCACGGCCTTCGGGGTAATCTACCGGGCCCATACCCTGGGCAAACAGATTGAGGTTTTCCCCACCGAAACCCGCCCGGTGCTGCAGGGGGCGCGGCTGACCGTTTACGAACTGACCCGGGCCGGCATTCCCACCACCCTGATTTGCGATAACATGGCCGCGGCTCTGATGCAGAAAAAAGGGGCGGACCTGGTGATTGCCGGGGCGGATCGCATTACCGCGGACGGATCGGTCGCCAATAAAATCGGCACCTACAGCCTGGCGGTTTTGGCTCGCCATCACGGCATTCCCTTTTACGTGGCGGCTCCATTTTCGACCATCGATGCCGGGTTGCCGGGCGGCAGCGACATTCCCATCGAAAATCGTCCTGCGGACGAAATTCGCCGGGTCTTTAACCAAACGCTAATTACCCTGCCGGATGTCCCCTGCTGGAATCCGGCATTCGACGTGACCCCACCGGAACTGGTGGACGGCATTATTACCGAACGGGGGGTTCTTCGTCCCCCGTATCGGGAACA